>DASYSN010000249.1:0-2809 GCA_036003305.1 Thermoanaerobaculia bacterium | reverse complement strand
TGCTCGGCTTGGCGTCGTCGAACTTCGGCTCGATGTCGTCCGTGATCCTCTGGAAGCGATTGATCTCGCCCCACGGCGTTTTCCACGTCCCGAAATCCGCGGTGAGCTTGTCCGACGCGGCGGCGAGCGACTCGAGGCGCTGCTGCGGCGTCGCCTTCGTGGCGGAGTAGTCGTCGACGATCATCCCGGCTTTGCGCGTTTCCGGGCCGATGCGGCGCCCGAGGTCGTCAGCCCAGAAAATGGCGAGCGCGGTGGGGACCGAGTGAACCGACCAGCGATGGTCCCATCCGCGCAGCGCCTCGATCTGCTCGGCGAGCTTCGGCTTCACCGTCGACGACAAGGGATCGGACGCCGGCAGCGCGTCGTAATCCTTCAGCAGCGGCGGAAGCAGCACGTCGAACGCGGGAAGCCAGCTGTCGAACGCCGCGGTGAGCAGCGAGTCGAGGGTGAAGTCTTTGTGTCCCGTCAACACGCGCAGCGCGTGATAGCCGCGCGGCGACTCCTCGCGGCCGCGCTCGACGTAGACCGGGAAATCCGACCGCTTCGGACTGTTCGGGCCGGCCGCGGACCACGGCCAGTTGTTGCTGTTGTACAGCCACCCGTTGCGAGGATTCAGCAGGTCCGGCGTCTCGCGCATCGACAGCACGCCGTGCCACTCCGTCGCCGGATTGCTGCCATCGACCGGCTTCGTGTAATCGAAATGCGGATCGCGCCGCGGGATGAAGTTCGAGTGGAAGTAGGCGATGTTGCCGTCGGCGTCGGCGTAGACCGTGTTGTTCGACGAGTTCGTGTGCAGCGCCATCCACTTCACGAATTCCTTGTAACTGCGCGCCTTCGTCCGGCCGTACGACTGCATCAGCGCGTGCATCGGATCGTTCATCAGGCGGACGCTGATCCATTTCCCGTCCGCCGCGCGCACGATCGGGCCGTGGTGCGTCCGGTAGACGGTGAAGACCTTCTTCGCCATCCCGCTCGCGGTCTTGTACGGAACCGTGATCGTGCTCGCCTTCACCGGGCGCTCTTCGTTGCCGTATTTGTAAACGAAGCGGTCGCCCTTCCTCGTCACCGTCTCCGCGTACTCGTCGATGTTGTCGACGCCGCTCGACGTATGCATCCACCCGATGCGCTCGTTGAAGCCCTGGTAGATGAAGAACTGCCCCCACGTGACCGCTCCGTACGCGTGCAGCCCTTCGTTGCTCACCATCTCCAACTCGGAGCGGAAGAAGAACGACGTGTGCGGATTGATGAGCAGCAGCGCGTGATGGTCTTTCGAGATCGACGGCGCGATGGCGATGCCGTTCGAGCCGGTCGGCTCCTCGAGGTCGCGGTAACTCGCCGCGATCGGCGTTGCGGCCGGCTTCTCGTAAAACGCGCGGAGCTCCTCGAGGTTGACCGTCTCGATATCGCCGCCGATGCTCCCTTCGCTGAACGTGAGCGCCATCCACGGCTCCCAATGCGCGATCACCCGCGGCTTCACCTCCGGATGTTTCGCCAGGAAGGAATTGAGCCCGTCCGCCCACGCGTCCATCAGCGCCTTCAGCCACTGTGGGCTCTGGCGGTACTTCGCCTTCATCTCCGCCGGATCGATGAAGAGCTTCATCCGCAGGTCGCGATAGATCTCGCCTTCCCCCTCGGCTTCCGCGAGCCGTCCCATCGACAGCAGGTAGTTGCGCTCGACGCGATTGAAATCATCCTCGGCCTGCGCGTAGATCATCCCGAACACCGCATCGGCGTCCGTCTTCCCGAAGACGTGCGCGATGCCCCAGTCATCGCGAATGATCTCGACGTTGCGGGCGTCCGCGGCGAACGGGAGAAACAGCAGAGCGGCGAAGCAGACGAGGACCTTTCTCACGATCATGCCCGTGATTCTTTCACGCGCAGGTCGTGGGTCCAGCCCCCTCATCCGCCTTCGGCACCTTCTCCCCCGCTATCGCGGGGGCGAAGGGTACTTGGTTGAGGAGCCTCGCGAACCTATCAACCGAGTGCCCTTCTCCCCTCGTGAGAGGGGAGAAGGTGCCGAAGGCGGATGAGGGGTTCGTGTTCCCGCGGGAAGCGATCCGCTGGTTTACGGGCGCACGGCGCGTCGCTTCGCCCCTGTCGGAGTTCCGGCGCCGCCCGGGGCTTCGTACGCGCCGATGTCGGGGAGCACCTTGCCGTTGAAATCGCCGTCGGTGCGCGCGAAACCGCGCTGATCGGTGGGCGGCGCGAATCCGGGGTCGGCGGCGTCGATGGCGGGACTGCCGGCGCCGAGGGCCATCGTTTGGGGAGAGCTGTTGTTGTCGGCGAGGGAGCCGAGGAGCGGATTGGCGACCGTTACGCCGGTGCAGGTCGAATCGCCGAACTGCAGATTGTGTCCGCCGGAAAACGTCGTTCCCGATTCGGCCGAGCAATTGCGGCCGTTGTTGGAGGCGATGATCGTGTTGTTCATCGTGATCGACGGCGCGGCGAAGTAGACGGCGCCTCCCGCGGTGCCGCCGTTGTTGCCGGCGATCGTGCAGTTCGTGATGCTCACCGGTCCCGCGCCGGCGTAGATCGCTCCGCCGTATCCCGGGGCAGTGACGCTGTTTCCGGTAAAGGTGTCGTTCGCGAACTGCACCGTGCTGCCGGGGTTGAGCGATTCGATGGTGATGGCGCCGCCGCTGTAGGAGGTCGCGGCGTTGTTGACGAACGTGCAGTTGTCGATTCTCACCGCGACCTGAAACGTGGAGTTGCCGTAGATCTGGATCGCGCCGGCGCCCGGCGCCGAGTTGCCGTTGAACGTCGACTGCTCGATGCTGGCGATCCCGCCCTGAATGCTGATCGCGCCGCC
>DASYSN010000248.1:0-20530 GCA_036003305.1 Thermoanaerobaculia bacterium | reverse complement strand
GCTACCTTCAGCGTGTGCCGCACGAGCTCCAGGCCGAGGCCGCGGCTGCGCAACTCCGGCGCCACGACGAGCAGACCGATCCACCACGTCCCCGGCTCGGGCGCGTTGGCGAAAATCTGCGCGACGGCATCGAGCGTGCCGTCGCTCTCCTCCAGCGCAAACACCAGGAGCTCCGCGTTCACGGGCGCTTTCGGATCAACCGTCAGCTCGTACTGTCCCGCGTCGGCTGGAGTGGACCATCCTTCATGCAGCTCGTAGTAGTCCGAGCAGCGTTCGAGAAACCGTTGCAACCGGCCGGCGTCACGATCGGCGCGGAGCTCCACCAGCGTAAGGGGCACCGTCAGCCGAGGTCCTGGCCGAAGCAGAGACGGTAGCCGTTGCAATGGAGCACGTCGAAATCGCGGCAGCCGTACTCCTGATCGCAAAGCGCGCGGGCAATCGTCGCCCCTTTGCTGACGAATTCGTCGTGCAAGGCGGTCGCGTCGCCGACCCAGATGTAGGCGTCCCAGGCGCCGCCTTCGCGACCGGTCACATTGTTCGGGCGTACGAGCGACGCGTCCTCGATCTGGGAGAGCATGATCATGATCCCTCCCCGCTTCACCATGCAGAACGCGGGCGGCTCTCCGAAGAAACGCTCGAACGAGAAGCCGAGTACGTCTCGGTAGTAATGCGCCGTTGCAACGACGTCGGCGACGAGAAGGTAAGGCGCGATCGACCAGCGCTCGGTCATGCGCCCATTATCCCATCGCCTGGGCGGGCCGAACTGATCGACCCGCCCGTGCTGGAGACTTGATATCTACTTCTGTTGCCCGTCGGCGTTGAGCTTCTGATGCTCTGCCGACTGTTTGGCCGCGTGGAAAGCAGTCCCACTCGCCGATGTGGCATACCAGCAGCCGTTCAAGCCGCTGAACGTCGTCATCTGGCCCACCATGGCGCCGCCTTGCACGTTGCCCGCATACACCGCGGGGCCGCTCTGGAAGTTGAACTCGATCATGCCGCCCACTTGCGCCCAGTGGCCGTTGAACCCGCTGCCGGACCACGTGCCGTCGCTGTTGAAGGTGGCGGTGAACGGACCGTACGCGCCGCTGCAGCCCCAACTGAAGTGGACGTTCCAAGAACCGGATACACTCATATCCTTCTCCTCTCTGAGTCGTTTGTTGCAGCCGGGCCTCGGACAGCGTTCCTAACTTATGTCCGCCCATACGGATTGGCAACAGAAATCAAGCCGATCGAAACTGTTCGTGCGATTCCTATGAGCGCATCAGCGTCATGGAGCCGAAATCTTCCGCGTCGCCGTGGGGCTGGCGAGCAGGCCGACCGTGCGCAACGTCTTCTCGAATGACTTCCCGTCGCGCGAAATGCGCAAGCGATAGGTCACACCCAGACGCAGGAAGAGCGTTCGCACATCGTCGAGGACAGTGGCGCGCTTGCCGTCGACCGCCTCGATGACGTCGCCTTTCTGCAGCGCGGCATCGGTGGCCGGCGAGCCGGGGACGACGCGAAGGATGCGGATGCGGTCGTACTTCGGACCATCTGCCATGAGGAACACACCAGCCGCGTCGTACAAGAACGGCGAATCGGAATGGCGCGTCTTCTCCAGGATCATCCTCTTGTGGGGATAGTCGAGGATCACCGTGAATTTGCGGAGCAGATTGCCGCCGATGATCCCGGCGAGATTCGGATCGGCGAAAACGCCTTTCTCGTCGTGCGATGCCGTGGCGACGACGTCGTGGAGATGCAGCGCCCCGATCTCGACGTCGCTGAAGCGGAAGACGGTCGCCAGGCTCTCGCCGCCGATTCCGACGCCGAGCGTCGCCTCCGGGATCGCCGTCTCGCCGTCGAGCAGCCGGTTCGCGCGCGTGAACGGCGCATTGAGCGACAGCGCCGTCCGCGTGCCGGTGTCGACGTAGAACGTGCCGGTGACGGTTTCACCCGAATGTTTGCGCAGCTTCACCGTCGCGAAGATCTGTCCATCGACGGCGATCGGTAACACGATGCCGTCGCCGTGGTACTCGAATGACGCCGGATCGAGCGCCTGCAGCCGGCGATGCTCGTAGTCGATCACGAAGACGAAGTTGTGGATGAATTCACCACCGACGGTGCCGCGCACCGGCAGGCCTTCGACCGACGAGATCGTCGAGAGATCGAAGCCGATGAAATGAATGTCCGGAACGGCAGCGCCCGCCACCTCTTCGCACAACGGCGCACCGTATCGAATGAACGTCGTCCGCGCATTGCCGACACCCTGATTCCCCTCGTTCGACTCGATGGCCTCGAGCCCGACGACCTTCGCCAGCGCCGGATCGATGAGGGACGCGTTCGATCCGGTGTCGAAGAGAAACTGCTGCGGCGCCGACCCCGCGATCCGGACGTCGATGAAGGGCTTGTTGCTCGCGATCTTCATCGGGAACCACTTGCCGAAGACGCTGCTGCAGGCGAGAAACAAGAGGAGGTTCACGCGACAAAGATACTTCGGGCGGAGTTGCTCGTCTCAAAACATGGAGAAAACGACAAACATGATCCGACCCATCCTCGCGGCCCTTGCTTTGACCATCGCTCCAGCGGCTTTCGCGCAGTCTTACATCGCTGCGGAAGGAGATTGCGGCGAAGTCACACTGCACGTACTCGGCGACAAGAGCGATGCGGACAGCGTCGCTCACGCGTATGTCTTTCACCCGAGGGAGAAAACCGATGTGAAGCCGGCGGCGGGTCCTCACTCGCTCGACTTCAAGACGACCATTAAAGAAGGCGAGGTCGTCGCGACCGCCGTCGAATTCAAGCCGGTGGTCGCCGGCAACGAGACCCGCACCGAGCACGCCAAGGCGCTGCTGTTCTGCGGACCGAATGCGCCCCTCGCCGACTGGCAGGGCTCGACGCGCCTCGGTTTCGAGATCTACCCGCAGGAATGGAACCCGCTGCGCGCACACATGAAAGCCGGCGACACGCTGCGGTTCATCGCGGTCGACACCTCAACCGGCCAGTACAACCTCCTCGGCGACCTGCCGATGGAACTACACCGCGCAGACGGCACTCTCGTCGCCAACGGGGTTCCCTCCCGCAATGGCGGGATGGACTTCCCCTTCCCGGAGCCGGGCCGCTATATCGTCACCGCGACGTACCGCCGCGCGGACCCCAAAGAGGCAAATCACTGGCTCGCCGACACGAGCACACTGACGTTCGACGTGAAGTGATTTTCCGACAAGGCTCACACGTTCGTAGTCCGCGGAAGCACGAACGTCGAATACATCCAGCAGCCGACGCAGAAGTCGAACACGCCATCGAGCACGTTGAAAAACAGCAGGATGAGCGCCACCACGACTGCAGCTTTCGGTTCCAACGGCAACAGCGCCACGGTCCCGACTGCGAAGAAGAATCCGATCCTTCAAGCAACCGCTTCGGCGCGATATCGCTCGGTTTCTCGGCGATTCGAGAGTCCGCGCCATCCCGCGCGCAAGGCGCTGCATCGGGCTCGCATGCGTCGTCCATGCACGGATGCCGTAGTCGAGGGTCAACGCGGCGGCAAACACCCAAGCGACCGTTCGGAGGGAAGCGAACGCGACAGCCAACACGGAGATCGCCGCCAGACTGATGATCGTCAGGATGCAGGTGACACGACTGACGTTGTGGTCGATCGTCTCGTACGAAATCGGACAAGCGGCAGCGCGAGTCATGAGTGAGTGTGCGACGCAATTTATCACTCCCCGTGGTACCGTGACGAAACGGAGGAAGAATGTCTCAGTCAAACGGAGAAAAGGCTCGCGCGGCGATCGCGAAGCGGAATCGAACGGCACGGCGTGCGAAGGATCGCGCGCGGCTGGCCGAGATCAAGGCGAATTCGGCAACCAAGAAGAAGGCGTAGCCGATCCGCCGTCGCTCTCCGCGTTCAAGCGTGATTGAGCTTCCGCTGCTTCACCGACGCGACGACGAGCTGCTCGAGAACCTTTAAATCGATGTCGCTGAGCCTGCGCACGTACAGGCATGCCTTGGCGGTCTTGTGCTTTCCGAGCTTTCCGAGCAGCTCGTCCCGTCCCGGGAAGTCGCCGACGAGGTAGATGGCGATCTCCCCCTTCCTCGACGAGAACCCGACCAGGCACGAATCGCCCTCGCGCCCGCTCTCGTATTTGTAGTGGTAACTCCCGAACCCGACAATCCCCGCGCCCCACATCTTCGGCGGATGCTTCGTCGCCTTCGTCATCAGCTTGGCGAGGGCCACGCAGTCTTCGCGTCGGGCATCGTCTTCGATCGCTGAGAAGTAGCCGTCGACGCTCCCGTCGGTCGCCTTGGTTTTGTTCGCCGCCATGACCGCTCCTTCAGCTCACCGCGCGCTCTTGCGCCGCCCGCCACTGTTCACTGATGCCGAGCGCATCGACCCATGATTGGATATACGCGACGTCCAGCTTACCTGCCTGGACGCGAATGACGCCCGCCGCGTCATCGATCTGCCGTTGCGACTCTCCGAGCTTCGACCAGACCAGCTTCGCGATCACGATGTCCTCTGCCGTGGCCGCATAGACATTCACCCCGGAGATCTCGGTTATCCGTCGCCGTTCGAATCGGGCACGATCGAACGCCGTGTCCTTGCTGACGATAAAGTCGACCTTCCAGAGCGTCGCGTTATCGATGACGTTGAATTGCGACCGCCGCTCCAACGCATCCAAAGCATCTTCGCGATCGGAGTAGAACGCCGGAAAAGAAAACTCCCTCAACAGCGCCTCGAGCTGCTCGGCCGTTGGTGCAATTATCACGTCTATGTCATTCGTGGATCGCGGAACGCCGAGTGCCGAGCTGACGAAAGAACCTGTCACAAAATATGGGACGCCGGCGCCATCGAGTGCGGCACGAAGCTTCTCGAACAAGCTCGCCGCAGTCATTTCGGAAGGTCGATACCGTAGACAACCCTCACGAACTCGTGGCGCACCTCTACCTCGGAGTACTCGGGATGTCGCTCCCGTATCCCAGCGAGTGCTGTTTCACGGACCGCGTCACTCAACTCCGCCGCGATGCGAGACCTCCCACCAGGGCCGATCTCGCGATATCTCTCGATCAGATACGCGTATGCTGCCGGCGAGGTATCGAGAGGCCTCATCGCGCGTCAAGATACCATGCCGGGCCACGACTTGCGGACGGATCGATGGCTTCATCACAACCAAGTCGTCTTTAGCGCCGCAGAGACTTAGTCGGCGCTCTAACGCTTTCGCGGGAGGCTGGCTGACTGGCTCAGGAATCCTCGAGAGTCCCTCGATCGCCTTAGCGGCCGCTCGCGCCGTCGCGCTGCCTGGTTGCTGAGGCGAACCGGAAGATATTGGTACGATTACACTTTTGCCGCTTGAAATTAGAGGAGTCATCGTCGGATAATTGACGCCGCTATCGCAAAATGTCCGAGCCCACCTCTGACCGTGGTCACCACCGAGCGATTATTATCGCCGCGCTCATTAGCGCCGGTGCGATAATTACCGCGGCGTTTATTCAAAGAGGCGAGTCTTTGGATCCGGCGGTACTTCGGCAGTCGGTCGAGCGCCTATGGAGCAGTCGTACAAGAGCCGCCAAATCATCAGAGACGAAGCCGTCAACCGATTCAACTAGCGACACGAATATCGCCGATGGCTCACCGCCGGCTCTGCGGGCTTTGACGGCGCGAGCGGAGACGGGAGATCGCGAGGCTCAGGCAGAACTCGCCGACGTCTATTACGAAGGGCAGGGAGTGACGCGTAGTCATTCGCGTGCCTTCTATTGGTATCGGCAGGCTGCAACCGCCGGCCATACCAGGGCCGAAAGACAGCTCGGCTGGATGCTTACGCGCGGCATAGGTACAGCGGTGGACCGTGCGGAAGCTGCTCATTGGTTTCGAGCTGCGGCTGACGCCGGGGATGCGCGCGCCGCGAACTACTTGGGGTGGGCGTACGTTCAAGGGTGGGAGTGACGGTGGATTATTCGCTGGCCCGGTTCTGGCTCGAGAAATCAGCCTCCGCGAATGATCGGTTGGGACTTTACAACCTCGGATTTATTTATGAGCGGGGATTGGGTGGCGCCGCAGATCTGCCGTCGGCAATTTCGCTCTACAAACGATCCGCGTCCGCCGGATATGCTGGCGCGCGCGATGCTCTCCGACGTCTCAGCCTCGCCCAATAGTTTCTTTTCGTCGAGCAGGGATCACCATCGGCCCTCGGCCATCCTTTGACACGAGCGAAGCCATGCCTTTGAGTTTGGAGCGACCTTGAATGGGGCGAGCCAGCAGAGATCGATGTCCCATTCCAGCCTGTTTCTCAAGGTCCACACAAGATACTGAAGATCGACATATCTGCGCACCTGCGTGGGAGACCAGGAGTTGACTTTCGCCAGACGTAACAGGATCTCGTCACTGAACCCTTTTAACTCCGCTCGTCCGAAATGTTTCGCGGCGTGGCATGCTGGACAGAGGGCGCTTAGTCCAACAAGTTGCTGTATTGAGCGATCGTCCTGGAAGCACCAGACTTCGTGGCACTCCACGGGATGCTGACGTCCCACCCCCCCGCAGATTTCGCAACAATACCCGGCGGCCGCATACGTCGGCTTACGCAATCGATCCCAATGACATGGCCGGAGGAGTGAGCGAAGGTTGAAACCCCATGTCGTTTTCGGAACGAGCTCAATAGTGAGGATTGGCTCGCCGAACTCGTCGTGGACGGCGTCGAATGCGTCTGCGGCTGTTATTGCACTGCAGCCGTCGTCGACACGTTGCGAGGTGGCCATTCTCTACCTCAACAACTCCTCCGCCATGACCACCTCCGCCTTGATCCCTGTCCGGATGGTGGGCTCGGGAACAGGAACAAACCCGGACGAATGGAGCCCGGGGATCGTGGCGCCGGAGGCGAGTTTGACGGGGTCCGCGGCGCCGAGGTGGAACATGACGCTGGGGATGGTGTTGCCGAGGGAGAAGCGGGGGAAGTCTTCGCTGACCATGAGCGGGGGGAAGTCGGGGACGTTCTTGTCGCCGAGGGTCTTGCGGAGGGCGGACGTGAGGCGCATGGCGAGGGCTGGGTCGTTGTAGCTCGACTCTGAATGCTCGGTCTTCACTTCCTCGATGATCGGCTCGGGGGCGCCGGCGGCCAAGGCGACGCCTTTCGCGATCCGGGCGATCGCGGCGAGGACGTGCTCGCGCACCTCGGGTTTGTAGGTGCGGACGGTGAGCTGGAGTTTGGCCTCGTCGGGGATGATGTTGCGCTTCGTGCCGGCGTGGAACGAGCCGACCGTGACGACGATCGGGTCCTGCGGGGAGCGCTCGCGGCTGGCGATCGTCTGCAGCTGGACTACGAACTCCGAGGCGATCACGATCGGGTCTTTGGCGAGCTGCGGATTCGCGCCGTGGCCGCCGACTCCGCGGATCGTCACGTTCACGGAGTCGCTGCTCGACATCATGAAGCCGCTGACGACGCCGACTGAGCCGGCGGGGATCAGCGGCGAGTCGTGGAGCGCGATCGCGTAGTCGGGCTTGCCGAATCGCTCGTACATGTTGTCGCGCAGCATCCCGGCGGCGCCCGCCACAACCTCCTCGGCCGGCTGCGCGACGAGCATCACGGTGCCGTGCCACTGCGACTTGGTGTCGGCGAGGATCTTCGCCGTGCCGAGGAGCGTCGTCATGTGGATGTCGTGACCGCAGGCGTGCATCACGCCGGCCGTCTTGCTCGCGTACTCGAGGCCGGTCGCCTCGGTCACCGGCAGCGCGTCCATGTCGCTGCGGATGAGGACCGTCGGGCCTTTGCCATTCTTCATGACGGCGACGACGCCGTAGCAGGTCGTGTTCGGCTCTTCGTATTTGCCGACGGGATAGGCGACTTCATATCCGAGCTCGCGCAGGCGCGCCGCGACCATGGCGCTCGACTTCGCCTCCTGCTTCGAGAGCTCCGGGGCTTCGTGGAGCGATTTGTACGTCGTCACGAGCGATGGGAGCTCGCGGTCGATGCGCTGGTCGAGCGTTTGCGCAAAGGCGGACGGAGCGAGTGCGAGCAGGAGGAGGATGAGCGGACGCTTCATCCCCCTAGATTACTCGCGGAACGCCCGATTCACGGATTGATCGTGACCGCCTGCAAGTTGCTCACGACGGCGCCCGCCGTCACGTAGACGTACGCCTCGCCCGTCCCGATCGTCCCAGGAAGGACGACGTCGATCTCGCCAGCCGACTGGAGGGAGGGAGTCAACTCCGAGATGGTCGACCGGGTCCGGACGTAGACGAGCTGGCCCGACGTCGAGAAGCCGGTACCGAAGATCGAGATCTGGACGCCGGGATGGATATCGGCGCTCGAGCCGGTCGCGCTGTTCACGACGCCGTTCGCGTTGATATGGCCTCCGCCGCAGGTCGGACTCCAGACGGCGTCGGGCGGGATCCCGTAGTTGGTGTTGTCCAATTCCGTAATCGGGCCGGCGGGCTCGCCGTTGCCGCGATAGTCGGTCGCCGCTTTGTCGCCACGGTCGGTGTATGTGTACTGGCCCCAGTGCCAGTTGCGCTTGTAGAGCGCGCGGCCGTACTTGCCGCTGTATGCGTCCTCGGGATTCGAGTCGTGAATGATGTTGTAGTCCTGGTCCATCTCGACGATCTGCGGATCGAGGACGCCGACGACTCCGTTGCGGGTCAGGACCGTGGCCTGGGAGTTGTCGGCCCAGAAATTGGTCTGGCCGCGCGGACTCCCCTTGGCGGTCTCGCTCTCCTGGGTGAAAGGGCTGTGCGGGCCGGCGAAATCGTTCGACTTGCCCCACTCCGGCATGCCCGCCGCGTTGTTGCGGAAATAGGCGATGAGCTGGTTGCCCGTATGCCTTAATGATGTGTCCCCGTCATCGACGAACGGGTGACGGATGTCACCTGTCACACCCTACTCCGGGAACGCCTGGTAGCGCCCGTGCGCGACGCGCTTGATCCAGCCCTTTTCCCGCATGCGGGAGAGGTGGACGCGGATGTTCTCGAGCTCATTGGCGCGAGTGAGACCGAGCTTCTGGGCCACGTCGGCTGGGGCGAGGGCATGTTCGCTGTTGGATCTGAGAAGCCAGAGGATCTGATGCGACAGCTTCGTGTTGGCGGGAGGCGGAACGACGCCGCCGGTGATCGCCGCGATGCGCTGCACGCAGGCGGTGATCTCCGCCTCGACGCTCGCCCGTTCCCCGTCGAGATCTGCGAGGCGGGAGCGGAGTTTCTGCAGCAGCTCCCCGTCTTCGATGATGCGTTGCACGGCGTCAGCCATGCATGAAGTGTAACATAACCGAATTGTCTGATATCCGATCCAAAATGATCTCCGCGAGAGACGGTGCGCTTGTGTTGTTTACCGGAGCACTCGTAGTCCTAACCGGCGAACTCGCATCGCCGGACGCAGTGTTTGGTTGTTTGGACGGAGACGGTGCGATCTTGACAGTTGTGTTCGTAAAGAGATCAATTGTGTTTGTAAAGTTGACCGTTTGAACGGCTACGAACAGGTATGCACGTGCGGCGCGCGGATCCGCGCTGCGTACCTAACAGTTGCACGCGCTTATAGCGCCAGATTCCCAGATTTGAGCGAGTCCGCGGCGAGCGCGACCTGGTTCTTCCCGTTTTTCTTTGCAAAGTACAGCGCTTCGTCGGCGCGCGCGATGAGATCAGCCGAGTTCACACCCTCGCGCGGGTAGACCGCGACGCCGATCGAAACGGTGATCTGGAGCGTCTTGCCCAGTGCGGGCATATGGAAGTCGCGGCGCTCAACGATCTCGCGAAACCGGTTCGTAGCCTCGCGCGCCGCCGGCAGCGGCGTCTCGGGAAAGATGATCGCGAACTCCTCGCCGCCGTACCGCGCCACGATGTCGCTGTCGCGCGCGTTGCGCATCAGCTCCTCGACGAGCCCCTTCAGGATCTCGTCGCCGACCGGGTGGCCGAACGTGTCGTTGATCCGCTTGAAGTTGTCGATGTCGAGGATCGCCAGCGCGAACTCGCGGCCGTTGCGCGAGTGGCGGTGGATCTCCTTGCCGAGCGCTTCCTGGAAATAGCGGTGGTTGTAGGCGGGCGTGAGCGCGTCGATGTGCGTGAGCCGCTTGATCTCTTCGACATATCGGGACGACTGCAGCGCCGTCACCGCCTGCGCCGCGAAGATC
The DNA here is from genome assembly GCA_036003305.1 of Thermoanaerobaculia bacterium. Classification (GTDB taxonomy): domain Bacteria; phylum Acidobacteriota; class Thermoanaerobaculia; order Gp7-AA8; family Gp7-AA8; genus DASXHZ01. Next base: position 10,444 of record DASYSN010000248.1, on the reverse strand, counting down.
TCGAGCGTCCGGATCTTCTCGATCGCCGGCACGCGCTTGTCGTTCGGATCGCGCACCGACAGGTAGCCGAGCGTCTGCTCGCCCGCTGACAACGGGACGATGAGCATGTCGTTCTCGTGCCAGTCGTCCGACTTGGCGGCGCGGTCTTCGGCGATGACGAAGTCGTGCTCCGCCTGGCGCAGCGCGGAGTGCGAGATGAAGTACGAGTTCGAGACGCGGAAGTCCGGGAGGCAGAACTCGTTGATCTCGCCCGCCGGGACGCGCTTCTTCTTCAGCTCTTCCCACACGTCATCGAGCCCCGCGTGCGCGCGGCGGACGTAGTCGCCGCGCTTCGGATCGGAGAGACCGAAGACGACGACCTCGAATCCGAGGGCGGTGCGGATCGCGTGAGCGATGCGGGTGAGCGCCCCGTCGATGTCGAACGCGCCGATGAGCGAGGTCGCGACTTCGAGAATGGTCGACGTCGTCGCGGCCTGGGTCTCGAGCTGCGTCGTCTTCTCGCGCATCTCGCGGCGGAGGAGCTGGTCCTGCAGCGAGAGCGCGGTCTGGTTCACCAGGAGCGTGAGAAGGTTCAGCGATCCCGCCTTCAGGATCGATAGGTCTTCGCTCTCGAAGATGAGAATTCCGTAGATGACTTCGGGCGTCTGGATTCCGATGAGCACCTGCAGCGCGGCGCCTTCCGCGAGCGGGAAGCGGCGTTGTTCGTCCCGGAAGACGAACGCGCGACTCGGCGCCGACTGCGCGAATCCGGCGGAGTCGACCCAGCGCAGGATCTCCTGATCGGTCGGCTGACACTCGCCGAAGCGATACACGGTCGCGGGGACGTCGGGATTCGCCTCCCACGTCACGACCGCGCACGCCTTCATCTTCGCGAGCTTCGACAGCAGCGGCATGAGCCGCCGCAGCGTCTCCTGGTCGTCTTCCGCGGAGAGGATGTGCGTGGAGCTCTCGGTCAGCAGCGAGAGCTCGCGATTCCTCCTCACGAGATCGCTGTTCTGCAACGCCGCCTCGGCTTCATTGCGCATCGCATACGCGACGAGGAGCACCGGGAGGAACGCGACGAGCGCGCCGCTGTAGCGGTACGCGTTCCACGACATGACCTCGATCGCGACGACGGCGCTGAGCAGCAGCGCCGCGCGGCCCTGCGTCAGCATCATGCGCCGGAGGTCGAACGTCGCCGACTCCCCTTCCGCCCAGCGCCGGATCCAGACGACGACGATCGACGTCACGAGGTAGCCGATCAGCAGCAGGACGTAGCCGGAGATCTTCGCCGCCCACGGCGCGGTGCGCTCGACGGCGGATGAGTAGAGCAGCGCGACGATGCCGTAGGTCACCGCGAGCTGCGCGGCGCCGACGATGAACTCGAACGAGAAGCGCTTCTGCGCGATGCAGCGGTAAATCGCGTAGGCGAGTCCGCCGGCGAACGCGAGCAGGCCGACGACGCTCGAGTCGTGGAAGATGATGATCGCCGCGAAGACGACCGGCGCCTCGAACCCGATCGACGCCTCCCCCGCCTCGATCCGGAACAGCGACGCGATCGCCACCAGCACCGCGAAAAACGCCGCCCCGATCAGGTCCGGCCGCGTGTCCGTCGCCATCGACCACGCCGCCACCCCCACCGCGATCGCCACGGTGGTGACCTGAATTGCCCGAAAGATGCTGCCGCGCGACATGGGGATCGATGGATTGTAGCCGGTGAATGCGATGTAACCGGTTACTTGGCGAGGTTGCGGAGTTACGAGGTTGCGGGGTTACGAGGAGGTCGCGAGCCGGTGCTCAGCGTAACCTCGTGACCTCGTAACCTCGCAACCCATCTGCTAGGCTCGGATGCGGATGTCCTACCTTCCCACCATCGGTCTCGAGGTGCATGCGCGGCTGCTGACGCGGACGAAGATCTTCTGCGGGTGTCCGACGGAGTTCGGGGCGGCGCCGAATACGCACGTTTGTCCGGTGTGTCTCGGGTACCCGGGGGCGCTGCCGGTGTTGAATCGGGAGGCGGTGAATCTGGCGATTCGGATGGCGCTGGCGACCGAGTCGAAGATCCAGAACCGGAGCGTCTTCGCGCGGAAGAACTACTTCTACCCCGACCTGCCGAAGGGGTATCAGATCTCGCAGTTCGACCGGCCGCTGGCGACGAATGGAAGAGTCGTCATCGGCGGGCGGACGATCCGGCTGACGCGAATCCACATGGAGGAGGATGCGGGAAAGCTGCTGCATGGGAGCGACGCGTCGCTGGTCGACCTGAATCGCGCCGGGACGCCGCTGATCGAGATCGTGTCGGAGCCGGACCTCACCTCGAGCGAGGAGGCGGCGGCGTACTTCACGAGGCTGCGGCAGATCCTCATGTACATCGGCGTCTGCGACGGGAACATGGAAGAGGGCTCGCTGCGGTGCGACGCGAACGTGTCGCTCGCGAAAAAAGGCGAGCCGCTCGGCACGCGCACCGAGGTGAAGAACGTGAACTCGTTCCGCTACCTGGCGCGCGCGATCGAGTTCGAGATCGAGCGGCAGACGAAAGTACTCGAGTCGGGCGGCTCGATCGTGCAGGAGACCCGGCTCTACGATCCGCGCGCGGACGAGACGCGGCCGATGCGCTCGAAGGAAGAGGCACACGACTACCGCTACTTCCCCGATCCCGACCTGCTGACGCTCGACCTCAATGAAACGATGGGCGACGCATGGATCGAGAAGGTGCGCGGCACGCTCCCTCCCCTGCCGCACGAACGAAGCGCGCGCTATCAGCGCGAGTGGAGCATTCCGGCCGTCGACGCCGAGGCGCTCGTGGCCGAGCGGGAGCTGGCGGAGTACTTCGAGGCGGCGGCGGTCGCGTCGAACAACCCACGGCTCGCGGCGAACTGGGTGCGCAACGAGGTGCTGCGCATCTTGAACGACCGAAAGGTCGGACTTCACGATCAGAAGATCGCGTTAGCCGATTACCGCGTCACACCTTTGATGCTGGGGCGGCTGATCCAGTTGATCGAATCCGGCGCGATCGGCGGCAAGGCGGCGAAGGAAGTGTTCGACGAGATGTCGGTCGGCGGCGAGCAGCCGGACGCGATCGTCGAACGCAAGGGCCTCTCGCAGATCTCCGATCCAGCCGCGATCCGCGACGCGGCGCTGCGCGTGGTCGAACGCAACGCGGCGCAGGTGGAGCAGTACCGCGGCGGGAAGGTGCAGGTCTTCGGCTTTCTCGTAGGACAATTAATGAAGGAAACGCGCGGGAAGGCGAAAGCCGACCTGGCGAACGACATCCTCCGCGAGATTCTTGGTTAGAGAGAGGACCAACATGGATCCGACACGGCAGGCAATCTACGGGTGTATTCAGGCGGCGTTCAAAGCCGCCGGGCTGAACGCGGTCACGTCGCCGCAGCAGATCATCAACTGGACGGCGATCGACGTCGACGTCAAGACGCAGATCGGGATCTCGATCCGCGGCTGTGTCAAAGAGAAGCTCGACAAGGATCCGGGCGATCTGGTGAGCGTGCTCCTCGTCGCGACGCAGCAGGAGCCGGCCATGCCGGTTTCCGATCTCATCGAGATCGTCTATCAGCTGGTGCAGCAGTCATGAGGGCGATGCGCGGAGTCTTCGTCGTTATCCTCCTCGCGATCGCGGCGACGGCCGCCCACGCGCAGTGCGTGAACGCCGTCACGCTCAACCAGGGCGAGATCGGCGGGCACGTTTACGTCGTGCTCGACACGCGCCCCTCATGCGGACAGGCGACGAACGTCAACAAGGGCGACTCGATCACGATCGCTTCGTCGCAGAAGCAGCTCTCCGCGACGGTCGCGGCGATCCGCAAGGTGAGCCAGGCGAGCGTCCAGCTGATGCAGATCGACGCGGTGGCCGGCGGTCCAGCGGCGGAAGACGCCGCATCGCTCGAGTCGTTCCCGTCCGGCGCCGCAACCGTGACGTACAACGGCACGACGGTCAACGCGGAAGTGAGCAACGGCGCGGCGGTGAACACGAAGCGCTACCAATGGTCGGTCGGTCCGGCGTCGGAGACGGACAACAGCGGCTCGTCGTCATCAACTACGACCACCACGACGACGACTGCGAGCACGTCGAGCGCACTACGGCTGCAATACAACGGCGAATTCGTGCAGAGCGGGTTCTTCGGACGCAACGCGTCCGACGCGAAGTTCGAGACGCAAGCGACCCTGGCGATCGACACCACCACCACGAACAGGCCGGGCTTCATCGACAACAACGAGGTGACGTTCGGACTGCGCTCGCTCCAGATGCGCCTGCCGCTGCTGAACCAGGTGCACTTCGGGATTCAGGGCTCGCTGTCGAAAGCGGTGCACCAGGACCTGCACGACGGCGCCGTCACCGCGACGTTCTCGACGTGGATCCCCGAGGTGCCGACGATCACGATTCTGAGCTCGGTGCCCGACTACGTCGCGCCGCCGCTGACGCTCGATCTCTCCTACGGCTACAAGAACAAGCAGACGGCGACCGACACGATGCACGGCCGCGGCGGCAACGCGACAGCCGCGTACCGCCTTTATGTTTGGGACAAGTACGAGCTCGCCGCCTCGGAGCAGTGGACGCTGAACGACTTCTCCAACCGTCCCGCGGACGTGCCGCGAACGCAGAAGATGTTTCAGGTGCAGATCTCGTATCTCGAGAATCCTGCGACCGGGTTCAAGGTGGCGGTGGCGTATCAGAACGGATCGATCGGCCCCGTGCTCACGAACGTGAAGCAGTTCTTCCTCGGCATCGCGATCTCGAAGTTCTCGTACTCAGGAGGGACCTCGTCGTCGCAGTAACGGTGTGGCGCGGGCTTTCTAGCCCGTGCCCGGCGCCGCGCCGACCGCCCACCCGGGGCGCAGGCTGGAAGCCCGCGCCACACGAGAGAGAGGGCTACTTCCCTAACTGTTTCATCGCCTTTTCGATGGGCGAGTCGACTTTGCGGTAGCCGGCGGGCATCGCGAGGTCGGTCGCCGGGATCGGCTTCGTGACGACGTCGGTGACGGAGGTGGTCGACTTCACCTCGAGCGGCTGGCCGTTCTGATCGACCCGCACCGTGCTCACCTGCTTGAGCGGGAAGCCCTTCGGCGCGTGCGGATCGGGCGTGAGCACCTTGCCGATCGACGCGCCGGACGGGTACTTGTCGGTCGTCCAGCTTTCGGTCGTGACGTCGACGTGCATCTTCACCTTCTTGTCCATCAGCGCCACGTTCATGTCGTAGGAGGTCTGCGCGATGCTGTGGCCGTTGCCGAGGTCGCGGGCGGAGGAGTGCTCGTTCGACATCGAGACGGCGTCGCCGAGGAACGACTTCAGAGGCGTGAGGAGGTCGAACGTGACGTCGTAGTACGTCTTCGTGTTCGGATCGAAGACGGAGACGTGGTTCGCGTCGGCGAGGAGGAACGAGCCGTTCGGATAGTTCATGCCGGAACCGGCGTCGATGTTCACGCGGATGCGCGAGCCGTCCGACTCGACGCTGCCGGACATCCGCTGCTCGGCAAGACCGGTCGTCACGGTGACGAAGTGATACGCGACACCGCCGAAAACTCCGTGCGTGCAAAAAAGAAAAAAGATGACAGCGAGGATGCGTTTCTGGTCCATTTGAAGTGCTATGATGCGCCCGTTTCCGTAGCCGTAATCTTAAGCGTTGAAACGACTTGAGGAGGTTACCTTGCGTTCATCCACAAGACTCCTGGTGCTGTTCTCTCTCTCGGTGCTCCTGGCGAGCGCGTCCGCATTCGCATCCGGCTTCGCGCTCCCCGAGCAGGGAGCGAAAGCAGTCGGTATGGGCGGTGCGTTCGTCGCGACGGCCGACGATCCGTCGGCCATCTATTACAACGTCGCCGGTCTTGCCCAGCAGCGGAACGCCGAGTTTCTCGTCGGCGGGACCGCGATCACGTTCTCGAACCAGTTCACGGGCGATCCGAACGATCCGTTCACGAGCGGCCAGACGGGGCGCTATCGCGCGCATACGTTCGTTCCGCCGAACGCCTACTTCGTCCTCCCGATCGGCGGGAACCTCACGGCGGGCGTCGGCCTGATGACGCCGTTCGGTCTTCGCACGAACTGGCAGGACCCGTGGCCGGGGCGCTTCATCTCGCGCGACGCGAACGTGAAGGTGCTCTCGGTCGAGCCGGCGCTGGCGTGGCAGAGCAGCAGCGGCAACGTCGCGATCGGCGTCGGCGCGGAGTACCGCCGCGGACGTCTCACCCTGAACCGCAACAACGGCGCGCTCAATCCGTTCACCGGCCGCATCGTCGACGTCGCGAACGCGTACCTCTCGAGCGACTGGGACAGCACGTGGGCGTACAACGCCGGCGTCCTGTTCAAGGCGGGCATCTGGCGCTTCGGCGCGTCGTACCGCACGTCCGCGAACATCGACTTCACCGGCGACGCGACGTTCACGCAGATCCCGACCGGCAGCGCGCAGCTCGACGCGGTCGTCAAGTCGCAGCTCCCGCCGAACCAGGCGATCAGCACCACGATCAACTTCCCGGCGACGATCCAGGCCGGCGTCGCGGTGAACACCGGCGCCAACTGGGACGTCGAGTTCGACGCGTCGAAGACGACGTGGAGCCGATTCAAGAGCCTCGACGTCACGTTCGCGACCACGCCGGCCGTCAATCTGAATCGCGCGGAGAACTGGAAAGACACCTACGCGTACCGCATCGGCACGAACAAGACCGTGAGCGATCACTGGGACGTCCGCTTCGGCGCCGTCTATGACCGCAACCCGGAGCCGACCGACGTCGTCGGCGCGCTCCTGCCCGACAGCGACCGCGAAGGCGTGACGTTCGGCGTCGGCTATCACAAGGGACACCTCATCGTCGACGCCACGGAGTTCGCGCTCCACTTCAAGACCCGCAGCACCGCCGGCATCAGCAGCGACAATTTCAACGGCGTTTACAAAACCGATGCGAACCTGATCAGCGTCAACATCGGGTACCGCTTCGGAAAATAGGAGATCCGCAAGATGAACAGCAGATTTGCAAGATTCGCAGCGGCAGTCGCAGTCGCAGCGCTCGTTGCAGTGCCGGTCTTCGCGGCGCGAGGCAGCGCCGATTTCTCGAACCTCGTGGCGATCGGCGACAGTTACGGCGCCGGTTTCCAGAGCGCCGGACTGAATCAGGTCCATCAGGTGTACGGCTGGCCGGCGATCCTCGCCAAGCAGGTCGGCTACACGATCTGCACGCCGTCGTCGACGGCGACGGACCACTGTTTCGCGCTTCCGCTCATCAGCGCCCCGGGCCTTCCGGGCGCGACGGAGCTGCAGCTCAATGACATCATCAGCTATCCGCCCGTCATCACGACGCCGCCGGCCACCGGCCAGCCGCTGATGCTGACGTTCGGACGTCCGTACAACGATCTCGCGGTGCCGGGCTACAACGTCGCCGACACGCTGACGAACTTCGGCAAGACCGGCATCGGGCAGGTGATCCTGCGCGGGCAGGCGCCGGAAGTCGATCAGGCGCTGGCGCAGCACCCGTCGTTCATCGCGATCTGGATCGGCGGCAACGACTTCCTAGGGTCAGTGACCGCAGGGACGTCGCTTGGAATGACGCCGGTCGCCGACTTCACGGCGTCGTACAACGCGATGCTCGACAAGCTCATCGCGGGCGCGCCGAACGCCGGCATGGTCGTCGGAACGCTTCCGACGAATCCCGCCGCCGTGCCGTTCCTCAACACGGTCTCGCGCTTCCTCATCAATCCGGCCACGCGCCAGCCGATCACTCTCGGCGGATCGCCGGTGGTGCTCACGTACGATCCGGGCGATGGCTCGGCGAAGCCGATCCCTGAGGGCAGCTTCGTCACGCTCGGCGCCAGCTCGCTCCTCGGCAGCGGCTTCGGCATCCCGGCCGCCCTCGCCGCCGTACCGCCGTTCTCCTCGCTTCCGAACGCGGGCAAGCCGCTTCCGGGCGCCGTCGTCATCACGCCGGACGAGTTCGCGACGATCCAGCAGCGCATCCTCGACTACAACAGCGCCATCGTCGCCGCCGCGAGCGCGCACAACGTCCCCGTCGCCGACATCAAGGGCCTCTTCGACCGCGTCGCCAACGGCACCGAGTTCGTCGGACCGTTCCAGTTCACCGGCGCGTTCATCACCGGCGGCTTCTTCAGCCTCGACGGCATTCACCTCACCGACATCGGCTACACGCTGTTCGCCGACGAGTACATCAAGGCGATCAACAACGCGTACGGGACGCACATCCCGCTGGCGTCGGTCGCGGACCTGCTCGCGAACAACGGCGCCACGTTCCTGACCCTCTCGGGTCTGCCGGCGACGACGAGCGACTACTCGATCAGTCCTGAAGCGGCTGCGGCGATGATGCAGATGCTGAATCAGCCGAAGACGATCATCAGGAAACGCGCAACGCACTTCTGATGTGTAGGGTGCGGCTCTCAGCCGCACCATCACGAAAAAGGCCGGCGCATCGCGCCGGCCTTTTTCATTGCTGCATGTTTTTCAGTTGCGATTAAGTTCCCGCGGGACGTCCACGCGGAGACGGCCTGGAGATGTCGATCATCGCCATCCGTTCCTTCTCGTCGTACCAGCAGTGGAAGCGCTTGATGCCGGGAACGTGGATCTCGTACGCGCGGAAGAAACTCGGGACGTGGAGCGACGTCGACTTGTCGGACTGGCGGATTTTCGCGGCGCCTTCGTCCTTCTTCTCCATCGGTTTGATGCCGATGACCTTGCGTTTCTTGTCGTAGTAGAGATTCGCGCTTGCCTTGCCGCGCAGGCGGAGCATGGAGGCGACAGGCGACGGTAAACGGATCAGGCGCGATTGAACGATCGTAGCCGAGGCGGGGAAACGCTCGTACTCAGGCTGCGGATCCCATCTCTCAAATGCCATTCGCCGACTCCTCACCCATCCCGGTCCGCCTCTCTGTGGTGGATAAGATCATAAAAATCCTCAGGTTTTTGTCAACAATTAATCGCACTCGATTCACTCCGGAAACCCCGCCGGAGCGAGGATTTATTGCAAAATAATTGCGTACGGCGGGATGCGGATTCCGTGCTGATTTTTGCTAAGTTTTGGATAACGAATAGGTTGGCGGCGGGGCCGGCCCGCGGGTCAGGGGGGAAAAGCCGAGCCCGGCTGGGTAGGGCTTTACCCCTCCCGGACACTCCTATTTCAGGAGGTCTTTCCGTCATGCGAATCCGGACGATCACGATGCTCGTGCTGTTCGCCGCCGCCGGAACCGCGCTCGCGTGGGGTCCCGACGGCCATCGCGCGGTCTGCGAGATCGCGTACCTGCACCTCGACAAGGCGCATCGGCACGAGGTGAACCGGCTCGCAACGCACATGCAGGTGCCTCACGGCGTGACGAAGCCGACGTCGTTCGCGCAGGGGTGCACGTTCCCCGATGAAGTGCGTGGGATACACGGCACTGCGTTCGCGAAGTACCAGGCGTTCAACGAATGGCACTTCTTCAACGTGCCGCGCAGCACGAAGACGATCACGTCCGACGCGGGATGCAACGACAACTGCGTCCTCCACGGGATCGACTTCCACACGAACGCGCTGGCGAACGCGGCGAACGACCAGGACCGCGCCGAGGCGCTGCTCTTCCTCGGTCACTGGGTCGGCGACCTCCATCAGCCGCTGCACATCAGCTACGCGGATGACCGCGGAGGCAACGACATCAAACCGATCGACGGCGGGCTGTACACGTCGCGGACGCTCCACAGCGTCTGGGACAGCGGCATCATCGCCAACGGCGAGAACCAGAAGGGCTGGAAAGCGTTCGCCGAAGCTCTGAACAAGAAGATCACCGCCGCCGACAAGTCGTCCTGGCTCGGCGGCAATCACGTCGACTGGGCAAACGAGTCGTACCAGATCACGATCAACCCCGACGTCGAGTACTGCAAGGAGAACACAGACAACACCTCCTGCGCCCCCCTCCCCGGCCACAGCCGGACGCTGAAGAAGCCGTATCAGACCGAGTTCGAGCCGGACGTCGAAACGCGTTTAGAGAAGGCGGGCATCCGCCTCGCGGACATCATCCAGAAGAATCTGCCGGTACATTGAGCCGGAATGTCGCCGCTCCGCGGCTCATGCCTTTGGGGGCATCTAACCCCAGCGCTCACGCGCTGGGCTAACAGATAACGCCGCTCCGCGGCTGGACAGAAACAGCAAGGTGGCCGTCATAGCCGCGGAGCGGCGGAATCTCTTAGCCCTGCGCGTCAGCGCAGGGAAAACAGGGTCCACGTCCAAAAGCCGCGGAGCGGCGACATTCGCCGCCGCTCATTCCCACATGTAACGTCCATCCGCGTCGAAGCCGTGTTGTGTCAGGAAACGGCGCACCTCGTCCTGGTACGTCATGTTCCGATGATGCTGTTCTTGCCGCTCGATGTACGAAACGACGCGATCGCGCGCCGATCGGCTCACGGCGAATGCCGCATATCCCCTCTGCCATTGAAACTTCGATCGATGCGGCCATTTCTCGTGAATCCACTTCGACGAATTGCAC
>DASYSN010000247.1:0-4682 GCA_036003305.1 Thermoanaerobaculia bacterium | reverse complement strand
TCACACATTCAGCGGATCAAGAAGCGCGCCTGTGGCTTTCGCAGCCGAACGCGCTTCCGCGAGGCCATCCTCTTCCACCTCGGCGGCCTTGATCTTTACCCCGTGTTTCCATCTTCAATCCACACGAAAGCCTGAAGCGCCGAATTAGGTTTGACTGCCCCGCACCAAGGGCCAGGAGATCGGCGCCATCGACTGAATAGCCAAACTTGTCTAGCGTCAGCCCGGCCGCAGAAATCACGTTTGGTATCAACTGCTCGCCCGCCGCGATGGCTTCGCCCTTTGGCGGGTGAAGCGCCAACCCAGTCTCCCCTGCGAGTCTGATGTCCACGACTTCATCGGAAATTGTGATCGAGTGAATCGCACGTTCGTGCAGCGGGTCGTCGAATAGGACATCGATACGCGACGTCTGCCGAAGCCGCTCGCGGAGGTTGAGCAGCAACCTTACTCGATCTCCTTTTTGAAGTTTCGAAAGGCTAACCCTCACCGAGAAGACGAGCTTGGAAGGGAGCTGCGATCTATGTACCTCGCGGAAAGAAGCTACCTCGCGCTCGAGAATGGCGTGATGTGCCTCATTCCACCGATCGCTCGCCTTCATACGAAGTGTTGTCGTTTTCTTACTTTTCCTTGTGTAGTAGGGATCGTAGGTGTGCGCCCATCGGGAAAAGAATTGTCCCGTCGGTACGTGGTATCTGAGGATTAAGACCGGGAGCTCTAGCGCACGGTAGTAGGACAGCGCGTCAAGGGATAAACGTACACCGAGCGCGTGTTCTAGTTCTTGTTCGTCCGTTGCGCGCAGCTGCACTACAAACTTCTGGCCTGTGGCGACACCTCGATCGTCGAATAGTTCGACTTCGAGGTCAATCCCATAGTCTTGATCGATGTCGCGAATGACCCAACGTGTGGGGAGTGTAGAACGGAGCGCGTTTCGTGATTTCGTCTCGATCTCGTGGCTGCGCGGTCGGTGTGGCACTTGCGGTGAAACGTATGGAAGATGGCTGTTCATCCCAGCCAAAGAGACTTTGATAGCGGCTCGCGGGAAGCAATCGCTACGTATTCGGAGGTCTTGCGACCGGAATCGCAACCATCGCCGCATTCCGTGAACTTCATGGCGACAGCGCTTCGCGCTGAATTTCCTTGAGCGCGGTGCGCCAGTCTTCGTCGTCAGCCGGACTCTGGCGAACGTTAGCGGCTCGGCCTTCGATCTCCATCGCCCAGGCAGCGCCCGCGTCACGCTCAGCGTCATGAAGGCTCGCGAGAAGCTCGACGGCTAGCTCAGCGCGCTCGCTGGCGGGAAGGGTGAGTGCGTCGCGGGGAATCTTCTGCGCCCTCGCCGTCGCAGAGAATCGAGATCACATCGACCGATACCCTCGGGGAAACATTCGCGATGTGAAGTCGTAAATACCCGTCGTGCGACGGTCAAGAGTGCTCCTCACCCTCGACGTCGCGCTTCTCCTTGCGCTTCTACTCCTCATGCGTGTCCGCTTCACCGGGCTGCCGGCGCATGAGTGGCTCGGCGTCGCGTTCGTGCCGCTCCTGCTGACCCACCTGCAGATGCACTGGCCGGCGTTTGCGGCGGCGGTGCGGCGGCGGACGGTCAACGACCTTCTGAATCTCGCGCTGTTCGTGTTGATGACGGCGGCGACGGTGTCGGGGATCGCGATTTCGAAGGTGGTGTGGCCGGGTGCTTACACGCCGTCGGATTTCATGCGGTGGCGGTCGATTCATGAGGGGGCGGCGAACGGGGTGTTCTTCGTGGTCGCGGTGCACATCGGGTTGAACTGGCAACTTGTGCTGAACGCGATTCGGAGGCGAGTGCGCGACCGGTTCCGCGGGCCGGTGTCGGTAATCGCACGGCAGATGGTGATCGTTGCGATCGCGGCGTTGGTCGTTGGTGTTGCGTCGTTTGCTCTCGACCGCGCTATGCCGGCGAATCAGAAGGTCCAGATGACGTATCCGAACGGCAAGCGTGCGATCGTAGCACCGCCACCAGACATCGTCTTGCTCCGACGCGATGAGCGAACGCCCGACCTGCGGCGCTGGCCGACAGTGGTGCCGCGGTTTGTCGTTCTGGTGCTGCTCGCCTCGTTGTCGGGGTTTGGGTTGAAGGTTGCCAGTACGCGGCACGTCAACACGTAGCTCGCGAGTGCACGCCCCTCACCCGGCGCTGCGCGCCACCCTCTCCCGGAGGGAGAGGGATTCGTCCCGGCGTGGAGGCGGCCTGGGCTGAGGAGGTCGAGCAGCATGTCCGCCAGATCGATTCCGGCGCGGTGAAGCTCACTCCGTGGGAGCAGGTGCGCGCGGAGCTGTTCGGCCGCGCGAGTGATGAAGGTTAGTTTTCAGAAGCCGTGATGGAACTGCTGCGCGATCGAGGTCGCGTCGTTGACGAGATGTTCGATCTGTTCGACGCTCGCGGTGGTCCGCGTTTGGGAGCGGTCGACCATCATCGTTGTGCCGTCGGTCGTCACGCCGTATCCGCCGTGCTGGACGAAGTAGTCGATGACGGCGGGGGTGAAGAGGGCGCGGGTGGCGTCGGGGTCGTGTGAGAGGAGCATGAGGCCGGGGTGGTCGGGAAGGTCGATGATCGTGCCGTGGCGGCCGCCGTCGATGTTCGCAGCCATCCGTTCGACGGCGCCCACCATGTTGGCCGCGAAGGAGCCGGGCTTGAGGTTGGCGCCGATCGCGAGGAAACGGAACGGCGGGAGCGGGTCGGGGAGTTTGAGGACCGCGATGGTTTTCGTGGTGTAGGTGCGCGTGTTGGTGTTGTGGCCGCCGGTGGTCTGGTGGAGGTCGAATACGGTCACGTCGAATCGATCGCGGCGGCCGCTGACGACGTTCCATGCTTTCCGGCTGATGAGATTTCCGGCTGTTTCGTCCTGCGGCATCTTCGGGACGTCTACCGGACCTTCCACGTAGGACATGCCGTTCCGGAACGCCCACTCCTTGATCGCGGCGGAGCGGCGGCGGCCGGACATCGCCCCTTTCAGGAGAATCCAGACGAGGAGGACGACGAATACACCGGCGCCGAGGGCGAACCATTTGACGGTCGGATCCATAGCTCTCCTGTGACTACTTCTTCGGGAGGAGGTAGATGACTTCGCCCTTCTTCGCCATGCCGAGGTCCTCGCGCGCGATGCGCTCGACGGCGTAGGTGGAGCGCTTCACGGAGTCGATCTCGGCGCGGAGGCGGCCGTTTTCGCTCTGGAGTTGCTGGATGTTGCTGTGCAGGTCGCCGACGCGTTTGCGCGCCTGCTGCAGCTCGGCGATGCCTCGGTCGCTGAAGACGAAGGAGAAGAGAAAGATGACGGTCAGCACGCTCGAGAGGAGCGCCACGACGCGGAGCGTCACCTGGGTGGCGCGGCGCGGGTCGTGCGTGGAAACGGCCGGCATGTGTCCTCTCAGTATAATTCTTATGTGAAGCGAGACGTTGCCTCGAACCCGTTGACCGAGCGGTACGCGTCGCGGGAGATGTCGTACCTCTTCTCCTCCGATTTCAAGTTCCGGACTTGGCGCCGCCTCTGGATCGCGCTGGCCGAGGCGGAGAAGGAGCTGGGACTCCCGATCACCGATGCCCAAATCGCGGAGCTACGGGCGCACGCGAGCGACGTCAATTACGAGGACGCGGAGCGCCGCGAGCGCGAGATCCGTCACGATGTGATGTCGCACATCTACGCCTACGGCCTCCAGGCGCCGTCCGCGAAAGGCATCATCCACCTCGGCGCGACCTCGGCGTACGTCACGGACAACACGGACATCCTGCAGATGGTCGAGGCGCTGCGGATCGTCCGGCGGCGCATCGTCAATCTGATGGCGAAGCTGCGCGATTTCGCGTGGAAGTGGCGCGCGACGCCGCAGCTCGCGTTCACGCATTTCCAGCCGGCGCAACTCACGACGGTCGGCAAGCGCGCCACGCTCTGGCTGCACGATCTCCTCCTCGACTATCGCGACGTTCTCTTCCGCGAATCGCAACTCGCGCTCCTCGGCGTGAAGGGCGCCACCGGTACGCAGGCGTCGTTCCTCAGTCTGTTCGAGGGCGACGAATCGAAGGTGAACCGGCTCGAGCAGCTCGTCGCCGAAAAGCTCGGGATGCAGCGCAGCTATCCGGTGTCGGGACAGACGTACTCGCGCAAGGTGGACTCACAGGCGATCAATGCGCTCGCCGGGTTCGCGCAGTCGGCGTCGAAGTTCGGGTACGACATGCGTCTGCTGCAGCACTTGCGCGAGGTGGAGGAGCCGTTCGAGGAGGAGCAGGTCGGGTCGAGCGCGATGGCGTACAAGCGGAATCCGATGCGCGCCGAACGAATCGACGCCCTCGCACGTCATCTGATCGTGAACGCGCTCAATCCCGCGCTGACGGCGGCGACGCAGTGGTTCGAGCGGACACTCGACGACTCGGCGAATCGGCGCATCGCGATCCCGGAGGCGTTCCTCGCCGCTGACGCGATCGCGCTGATCTACGACAACATCGTTGCCGGCATCGTCGTTCACGAAGAGGTGATCGCGGCGAATGTCCGGCGAGAGCTCCCATTCATGATGACCGAGAATCTGATGATGGAAGGGGTGCGCCGCGGCGGCGACCGCCAGGTGCTGCACGAGCGGGTGCGGATTCACTCGCAGGCGTCGGCCGACGCGATGAAGTCCGGCGCGGCGACGAACGATCTGTTCGACCGCATCGCCGCCGACGC
>DASYSN010000246.1:0-17543 GCA_036003305.1 Thermoanaerobaculia bacterium | reverse complement strand
GAGGAAGAGCTCGAAGCGAAGAGGAAGAAGGCGGAGGAGGAAGGGCGGCCGCCGCACTACGACCTGACCTGCTACCGGCTGTCGCCGCAACAGATCTCGGCGAAGCTCGCGATGTGGACGCCGTTCGCGCTGCGTTTTCATGTCCCAGATAACGGCGATGTCACGATCCACGACCTCATTCGCGGCGAGGTGACCTGGAAGCGCGAATCGCTCGGCGACTTCATCCTCGTACGCAGCGACGGCCTGCCGACATACAACTTCTCGGTCGTGGTCGACGATCACGAGATGGAGATCACCCACGTCATCCGCGCCGAGGAGCATCTGACGAACACACATCGCCAGGTGCTGATCTATCGCGCGCTGGGTTGGGACATCCCGCAGTTCGCGCACGTCTCGCTGATCCTCGGCGCCGATCGCAGCAAGCTGTCAAAGCGCCACGGCGCGACGTCAGTGTCGGCGTACGCCGAGGAAGGTTTCCTCCCCGAGGCGATGCTGAACTTCCTCATCCTCCTCGGGTGGTCGTCGCCTGACGGCACGGAGATCTTCACGCGCGAGTACGCAGTCGAGCACTTCTCGCTCGGCCGGGTGAACGCGGCCGCGGCGGTGTTCGATCGGACGAAGCTGGAGTGGATGAATGGGCAGTACATCCACGCGATGACCGCGACTGTACTGCGGCCGCTCGTCGCGAAGTTCTTCGATGTGCCGTGGCTCGAGGAGGGGATCGAAGTCGTCAAGACGAGCGTCCACCTTCTGACGCAGTTCGCGGACGCGCTGAAGTTCGTGCTGGAGTACACGGCGCCCGAGAACGTTGACCGCACATTCGCCGAAGCGCTGGCGAATGAACTGCGAACGAACGGCACGCCGACGGACGAAACCTCATTCAAGGCGATGGTCGAGCGGCTGAAGACCGAGACGGGACTGAAGGGGAAGAACCTCTTCATGCCGCTGCGTCTCGTGATCACGGGAAGCGATCACGGCCCGGAGCTGGTGCGCGCCATCCCGCTGCTGCAGCATGCGAGCGAGAGCGATTCGCGCGTGCTCTCGCCGCTGGCGCGTGTGGAGCGATGTATTCGCTGATCCGCCGGCTGCTCTTCCTCCTCGATCCGGAAGATGCACACGATTTCGTTGGCCGGCAGATGATCGCGTTGCAGCAGATTGGGATCGTCCTTCGCGCGATCGAGCGCGCGTGTGCGCCGCCGGCGAGCGCTCGGCGTGAACTGTTCGGACTGACGTTTCCGTCGCCGATCGGGATCGCAGCGGGGTTCGACAAGAACGCGACGATGATGCCGTTCCTCGCCGCGCTCGGCTTTGGATTCGTCGAGGTCGGGACTGTGACGCTGCGTCCGCAGCCGGGAAACCCGAGGCCGAGGATGTTCCGGTATCCCGAGTCGCACGCGGTCGTGAACCGGATGGGATTCAACAATGACGGGGCGGATGCGGTTGCCGAGCGGCTCGCGCGTTGGCAGAAGACGGTGCCGCTGTTCGTGAACGTCGGCAAGAACCGCGACGTGCCGCTCGATGCGGCGCCGCAGGCCTACGCAGCGTGTGCGGCGAAGCTCGAGAAGTACGCCGACGTGCTGGTGATCAACGTGTCGTCGCCGAACACACCGTCGCTGCGCGAACTGCAAAGGCCGGAGCATCTGGTCGCGATCCTCGACGCGGTCTCCACGACGAAACCATTGCTCGTGAAGATCGCGCCGGACGTCGATGACGTGCTCCTCCGCGAGATCTGCGACGTCTGCGTGAAGCGGACGAGCGGGATGATCTGCACGAACACGGCGGCGCATCCGGATGGCGGCCTCTCCGGCGCACCGCTGATGGCGAGATCGACGCAGGTACTGGCGAGAGTGCGCGAGCACGTTGGCCCCGCCTTTCCACTGATCGGTGTCGGTGGCGTCTTCACGCCGGAGGACGTTCGCCTGAAAATGGCGGCGGGGGCGGATCTCGTGCAGGTTTACACGAGCTTCATCTACGAAGGGCCGGGCCTTCCGGCGAGGCTCGCACGCGCATGATCATCTACGGCGTCAACCCGGTGCTCGAGGCGATCCGGTCCCATCCGGAGCGGGTGCGGTACGTCGGCGTGGCGCGGGAGCAGAACGCGAGACATCAGCGTCTGATCGCCGAGGCCAAGACGAAAGGCGTGGCGGTGCGGAACCTGGCCGCGGACCAGATCGATCGCCTCGCCGGACGAGGCGTGCACAACGGCGTCATCGCGGAGATCTCGCAGCAGGCGTACGCCGACTTCGAGGACGCCATTGCCGCCGAGGCGACGACCTTCGTGCTGATCCTCGACGGCATCACCGATCCGCAGAACCTCGGCGCGATCCTGCGTGTGGCGGACGGATTCGGGGTCAACCTCGTCGTGATTCCCGAGCATGAGAGTGTCGGGCTGACCCCGGTTGCCGTGAAGGCGTCGGCGGGAGCGAGCGAATGGGTCGCGGTGGCGCAGGTGACGAACCTCGCCCGGGCGATCGAGGCGCTCCAGAAGCGGGGGTTCTGGGTGTACGCGGCGGCGGCGGAGGGGGACTCGCCTTCGGCGATCGACTTCAGCGGCCGGGTAGCGCTCGTGCTCGGCAACGAAGGGAAGGGGATCCGGCGCAACGTTCTGGAGCACTGCGACCGGGTCGTGACGATCCCGATGCGGGGGCACGTCGACTCGTTCAACGTGGCGACCGCCGCCGCGATCCTCTGCTACGAGGTCGCCCGGCAGGCCCGCTAAGTCCTCGGAATAGCTCCCTCTTGCGTGCCGTTTGGCCTTTTTGCTATAACCCACGGCTCTTCGGCCTTCGCCGGCTATGCTCTACCTCTGCACTGCTGGATCTGAGGCTTGTTGTGTCTTTGAAAACGTAGTTTGGCGCTGGCATAGCTCAGTTGGTAGAGCAGCTGATTTGTAATCAGCAGGTCGCGGGTTCGAGTCCCGTCGCCAGCTCCAGCGCCAGGGAAGTTGAATGCGAGGAGAGTTGGCTGAGCGGTCAAAAGCAGCAGACTGTAAATCTGCCGGGCCACGCCCTACCGAGGTTCGAATCCTCGACTCTCCACCAAATTCAAAAGGAAGCAGGCGGGAGTAACTCAGGGGTAGAGTCACAGCCTTCCAAGCTGTTGGTCGCGGGTTCGAATCCCGTCTCCCGCTCCAGAGAATCGGAAACAGATTGCCCTCGTAGCTCAGGGGTAGAGCACGTCCTTGGTAAGGACGGGGTCACGAGTTCAAATCTCGTCGAGGGCTCCAGAAAATTAGGAAATCAAAACGATGGCACGCGCAGGCAGAGAAATCATCACCCTTCAGTGCACCGAGTGCAAACGGAAGAACTACTCCACGAACAAGAACAAGAAAACGATGACGGAGAAGCTCGAGCTGAAGAAGTTCTGCCGGCACGAGCGGAAGCACACCGTCCATCGCGAGACAAAGTAACGCGGGGAATATCGCCGCAAGGCTGAGCTTTCTCAGTCTTTTGCGGGTTTTTCGAGACACAGGCCAATAGCTCAATTGGCAGAGCAGCGGTCTCCAAAACCGCAGGTTGGGGGTTCGAGTCCCTCTTGGCCTGCCAGCACTCGCACCGGGGAAGGATCCAATGGCCACTGAGGTAGTGAAGAGAGAAGACAGCGCGATCGTGGCGAAACCCCGCGAGTGGTGGCTCACCACCCGCGACTTCTTCCGCGATGCGAACTCGGAGATGAAGAAGGTCACCTGGCCGAACCGGCCGGAGGTGGTCGGGACGACCGTCGTCGTCCTGATCGCGACCATCATCTTCGCCGTGTATCTCTGGGGCTGCGACATCGTCTTCTACAAGGCGATCGACTTCCTCTTCTCGAAGTTCGGAGCGACGGTCGCATAGTCATGCCCGAAACGACCACAAGCGCCAGGCAGTGGTACATCGTCCACACCTACTCCGGATTCGAGGAGCGGGTGAAGGAAAATCTCGAGCAGCGCATCGACGCCCTCGGCATGCGTGAGAAGTTCGGCGAGATCAAGATCCCGACCGAAACGCTCGTCGAGATGAAGGGCGGCAAGAAGCGCGAAGTGCAGCGCAAGTTCTTCCCCGGCTACATCCTCCTCGAGATGGAGATGTCGGACGAGGCCTGGCACCTCGTCAAGAACACGCCGAAGGTCACCGGCTTCGTCGGCACCGGCAAGAAGCCGACGCCGCTGCTGCCGGAAGAAGTCGAGCAGATCCTGACGCAGGTCGTCACGACCAAAGAAAAGCCGAAACCGAAGCACGTCTACGAGCACGGCGAGCACGTGCGGATCACCGACGGACCGTTCACCAACTTCACGGGCGTGGTCGAGGAGGTCAATCTCGACCGCAACACGCTGAAGGTCATGGTCACGATCTTCGGCCGCTCCACGCCGGTCGAGCTCGAATTCCTGCAGGTGGCCCGCTACGACGCTACCGAAGAAGCGGCGCAACAGGCAAAACGTTAATCGATAGGACTCAGTAATGGCGAAGAAGATCACCGGATACATCAAGCTCCAGATTCCCGCCGGACAGGCGACGCCTGCTCCGCCGGTCGGCCCCGCGCTCGGCCAGCACGGCGTGAACATCATGGAGTTCTGCAAGACCTTCAACGCGCGTACGCAGAAGGACCAGGGACTCATCATTCCGGTGGTGATCACCGTCTTCAGCGACCGCACGTTCACCTTCATCACCAAGACCCCGCCCGCTGCGGTGCTCCTGCTGAAGGCTGCCGGGCTCGCGAAGGGCTCCGGCGTTCCGAACAAGACGAAGGTCGGCAAGGTGACGAAGAAGCAGGTCGAGGACATCGCGAAGACGAAGATGCCGGACCTGAATGCCGCGTCGTTGGAAGCGGCGATCAAAACCGTGGAGGGAACTGCACGGTCGATGGGAATTGAGATCGCCGGCTAACACCCGGCGTTGAGGCGCGGCGGCGCGTAGCCGTCGCAACCCGAAGTAGGAGGCTCGCAAGAGCCGCTAACACTACAAGGAGTCAAATGGCCAAACACGGCAAGAAGTTTCGCGCTGCAGCCGAGAAGGTCGAGCCGCGGCCGTATCAATTGGACGAAGCGTTCTCGCTCCTCAAGCAGGTAGCGTTCGCCAAGTTCAACGAGACGGTCGAGCTCTCGATGCTCCTCGGCGTCGATCCCAAGCACGCCGATCAGATGGTCCGCGGCACGACCGTGCTCCCGCACGGCACCGGCCAGACCAAACGCGTGCTCGTGATCGCACAGGGCGACAAACAGCGTGAGGCGCAGGAAGCGGGCGCCGATTTTGTCGGAGGCGACGAACTGGTGGAGAAGATTCAGGGCGGTTGGACTGACTTCGACGCCGTCATCGCGACCCCCGACATGATGCGTTCGGTCGGTAAGCTCGGTAAGGTCCTCGGTCCCCGCGGACTGATGCCGAACCCGAAGACCGGCACCGTCACGTTCGACGTCGCCAAGGCACTCTCCGAGATCAAGGCCGGTAAGGTGGAGTTCCGCGTCGACAAGACGTCGATCATCCACGTTCCGGTCGGCAAGATCTCGTTCTCGGCGGACCAGCTCCGCGACAACGCATCGTCGATCATCAACGCGGTGCGCAAGGCGAAGCCGCCCGCTGCGAAGGGCAAGTACGTCCGTTCCATTTACATCTCGTCGACGATGAGCCCCTCGATCATGATCGACTCGGCCATCGCCGAGGCGAAGGCGGAGTAGGAGGAAACATGAATCGCGAAGAAAAAGCGTCGATGATTTCCGATCTCTCCGGCGGCGTGGCGCAGGCGACCAACGCGTTCCTGATCGACTTCAAGGGGATCACGGTTCCGCAGGTCACCGAGCTGCGCAAGCAGGTCCGCGAGACCAACTCGAGCTACATCGTGGTCAAGAACACGCTCGCCCTCGTCGCGGTGAAGGACTCGCCGCTCAAGGGGCTCGAAGGTGCCTTCTCCGGGATGACCGCGGTCGCGTACAACACGACCGACGCGGTCGCGCTCGCGAAGGCGCTGACCAAGTTCGCCAAAGACGTTCCGTCGGTTCAGTTCAAGGGCGCCCTGCTCAACGGGCAGGTCGTTCCCGCGAGCGAGATCCAGACCATTGCCAATCTGCCGTCGCGCGAGCAGCTCGTCGCGAAGCTGCTGTACCTCATGCAGCATCCGATTCGCGGCCTCGCGGTCGTTCTCAACGGCACCATCCGCAACTTCGCCGTGGTCCTCGACCAGATCGCGAAGCAGAAGGGTGGCGGAGAAGGCGAGCCGGCCGAAGCAAACGCGTAAGTGAAACCGCGGGCTTCGGCTCGCATGTGATTGAACGAGACAAGAAGACTTTTGGAGGATGAAATGGCTGTTTCGACTGAAGATTTTGTGAAGCAGATTGAGACGATGTCGGTCCTCGACCTCGCCAACCTGGTCAAGGCCCTCGAAGATCGTTTCGGCGTCTCCGCCGCCGCCGCTGCCGCGCCTGCCGCTGCTGCCGGCCCGGCCGCTGCCGCCGCCGCCCCGGCCGAAGAGAAGACGGAATTCACCGTTGTTCTCGAGAGTGCCGGCGACAAGAAGATCAACGTCATCAAGGCCGTCCGCGAAGTCACCGCGCTCGGCCTGAAGGAAGCGAAGGACCTCGTCGAGGGCGCGCCGCAGACCATCAAGGAAGGCGTGTCCAAGGAAGAGGCCGAGAAGATCAAGAAGGCGTTCGAAGAAGCCGGCGCCAAAGTTTCCGTCAAGTAATCGTTGTTCGTTCCGGGCGAGGCGCAACGCTTCGCCCGGAACGAATGTTTCGCCCCGGAACCGATGGAGGGGGGAGCGGCCTCCATCACATGGTTCCAAACCCCGCGTTCAGCCACGCGCGTCGCCTGCGTGTTGGTCTCGCCTACAAGTCGGTTGCGGCACGCATGACGTGCCGAAAGGAGCTACCTGATGAACGGTTCGATGCCGAAACAGGAGCCGGTCCGCCACGACTTCTCGAAGATTCGCAGCTACATGGCGCTGCCGAATCTGATTGACGTCCAGCGGAAATCGTACGAGCGCTTCCTGCAGATGAACCTGCTGCCGGAAGAACGCGAGGACGCCGGCCTGCAGAGCGTCTTCACGAGCGTCTTCCCCTTCAGCGATTTTCGTGAGACCTGCTCGCTCGATTTCGTGAAGTTCGCGATCGGCAACTGGGAGTGCAAGTGCGGCCAGCTCAAGGGCCTCGAGCACCTCCGGATGACCTGCGCCAACTGCGGCAACAAGATCATCACCGATCACCCGCACGAGGAAACGGTCAACTGCCCCACGTGTGGCGTGATCAACAAGAATCGCGTCGAAGTCTGCGACATCTGCGGCAACCCCGTCGATCTCCAGATGAAGTACTCGGTCGAAGAGTGCCAGGAACGCGGCATGACCTACAGCGTTCCCCTGAAGGTCACTTTCCGCCTCTTCGTCTACGACAAAGATCCCGACACCGGCGTCAAGCACATGCGCGACGCCAAGGAAGAGGAGGTCTTCTTCGGCGACCTTCCGCTGATGACCGACAACGGCACCTTCATCATCAACGGTACCGAGCGCGTCATCGTCAGCCAGCTGCACCGTTCGCCCGGCGTCTTCTTCACGAAGGAATCGGCGCACACGTTCCTGGCGAAGATCATCCCGTACCGCGGCTCCTGGGTGGAGTTCGAGTACGACCAGAAGAACATCCTCTACGTCCGCATCGACCGCAAGCGCAAGTTCCTCGGCTCGGTCTTCCTGCGGGCCCTCGGCCTCACCACTGACGAAGAGATCCTTCGCCAGTTCTACACGCCGATCAAGGCGAAGGTCGGCAAGGGCGACAGCATCGAGCTGTCGTTCGACAAACGCGTCCTCGACCAGGAAGAGGCGAAGGATCGCCACTCCGTTCGCGGCCGCCGCGCCGTTCGAACCATCTTCGGCGGCATCAAGCTCGACCAGAAGATGGCCGACGCGCTGACGAAGAACAACGTCGCCAGCGTCAAGGTCGAGGCCAACGCGCTCGACAAGGCGGTCTTCCTCGGCGACGTCGTCGACTTCGCCACCGGTGAAGTCCTCTTCGAGGCGGGCGAGAACCTTCCGGCCGACTGGGCCGAAGTGCTTCGCGCGCGCGGCATCGAAGAGACGGACGTCATCTTCCCCGAGTGGGACCTCGTCTCCGACATCCTCCTCAACACCGTCCGCAAGGACACCTCGAAGTCGTTCGAGGCGTCGATCATCGAGATCTACCGCCGCATGCGCCCCGGCGATCCTCCGACGCTGGAGTCGGCGAAGGCGCTCTTCGAAGGGATGTTCTTCGACGCCCGCAAGTACGACTTCTCGCGCGTCGGCCGCTTCAAGTTCAACATCAAGCTCGACCTCGACTCGCCGGTGACGCAGAAGACGATGAGCGCCGAGGACTTCTTCGTCGTCATCAACTACCTGCTCCGCCTGCGCAAAGACGTCGGCCGCGTCGACGACATCGACAACCTCGGCAACCGCCGAGTGAGAGCGGTCGGCGAGCTGCTCGAGAACCAGTTCCGCATCGGCCTCGTGCGCATGGAGCGCGCGATCAAAGAGAAGATGTCGGTGCATCAGGACATCGACTCGGCGATGCCGCACGACCTGATCAACTCCAAGCCGGTCATCGCGGCGATCAAGGAGTTCTTCGGCTCGTCGCAGCTCTCGCAGTTCATGGATCAGACGAACCCGCTGTCGGAAGTGACGCACAAGCGGCGCCTTTCGGCCCTCGGGCCGGGCGGTCTCTCACGCGAGCGCGCCGGATTCGAAGTCCGCGACGTTCACCCGACCCACTACGGCCGTATCTGCCCGATCGAGACGCCTGAAGGTCCGAACATCGGCCTCATCTCGTCGCTGGCGTGCTACGCCCGCATCAACGAGTACGGCTTCATCGAGTCGCCGTACAAGAAGGTCGAGAACGGCCGCGTGCTCGATCACTACCGCGTCGTCAAGGCGGGCGACGCCAGCTTCAGCCTCGGCCAGATCGTCGAGAAGCGCGATCTCGCGAAGGAGAACACCCGCATCGCGAAGGAGAACGCCGGCGCGAAGTCGAAGAAGGGAATGCTCGCCACGGCCGAAGCCGAGCCGTATGCGTTCTACCTCTCGGCTTGGGATGAAGAGCGCTACACGATCGCCCAGGCGAACGTGCTCATGGACGACGAAGGCAACCTCCAGCACGACCGCGTCATCGCGCGCCAGTCGGGTGACTTCGTCTCGATCGAGAAGGAGAAGGTCGACTTCATCGACGTCTCTCCGAAGCAGCTCGTCTCCGTCGCCGCATCGCTCGTTCCGTTCCTCGAGAACGACGACGCGAACCGCGCACTCATGGGCGCCAACATGCAGCGCCAGTCCGTCCCCCTGCTCCGTACCGAGTCGCCGCTCGTCGGCACCGGCATGGAGAACGTCGTGGCGAAGGACTCCGGCGCTGTCGTCAGTTGCAAGCGTGGCGGCGTCGTCGACCTCGTCGACTCCAACCGCATCATCGTCCGCGTCGAATCCGAAGATCAGGAGACGGGCGAGACGAAGGAGTTCGGCGCCGACATCTACCAGCTCATCAAGTTCAAGCGTTCGAACCAGAACACCTGCATCACGCAGAAGCCGGTCGTCCGCGAAGGGCAGCGGGTCCGCAAGGGCCAGGTCCTCGCCGACGGCCCCTGCACCGACGCCGGCGAGCTGGCGCTCGGACGCAACATCCTCGTGGCCTTCATGCCGTGGCGCGGCAACAACTTCGAAGACGCGATCCTCGTCTCGGAGAAGCTGGTCAAAGAGGACTACTACACCTCGATCCACATCGAAGAGTTCGAGATCGAAGCGCGCGACACCAAGCTCGGTCCCGAAGAAATTACCCGCGACATCCCGAACGTGTCCGAGTCGGCACTGCGCGACCTCGACGAGAGCGGCATCATCCGCATCGGCGCCACGGTCAAGCAGGGCGACATCCTCGTGGGCAAGGTCACGCCGAAGGGCGAGACCCAGCTCACGCCGGAAGAGAAGCTTCTCCGCGCGATCTTCGGTGAGAAGGCGGGCGACGTCCGCGACGCCTCGCTGAAGACGCCTCCGGGCATCGAAGGCACCGTCGTCGACGTCAAGATCTTCTCGCGCAAGGGCGTGGAGAAGGACATGCGCGCCAAGTCGATCGAGGAGTCGGAGATCGACCGGATGAATCGCAACATCCAGGACGAGATCCGCATCATCACCGACGGCCGCAACAAGCGCATCAGCGACCTGCTCAGCGACAAGAAGCTGCAGCGCGACGTGGTCGACTTCAAGACCGGCGATACCCTCGTCAAGAAGGGCGAGAGCGCCTCGCGTGAGACGGTCAACCGCCTCTCGCGCCGCGAGCTCCTCGCGCTGCCGGTCGACGAGGAGACGCGTGAGACGATCCGTATGTTCGTCGAGCGCGCCGAGAACCGCATCCGCGTCCTGGAGCAGAAGGCCGAAGAGCGGCGCGAAGACCTCCAAAAGGGTGACGAGCTCCCACCGGGCGTCATCAAGATGATCAAGGTCTACGTCGCCATGAAGCGCAAGCTCTCGGTCGGCGACAAGATGGCCGGACGCCACGGCAACAAGGGCGTCATCTCCCGCATCCTGCCGGAAGAGGACATGCCTTACATGCCCGACGGCACGCCGGTCGAGATCGTCCTCAACCCCCTCGGCGTTCCGTCGCGTATGAACGTCGGACAGATCCTCGAGACGCACCTCGGGTGGGCCGCTCGCTCGCTCGGCCTCTTCTTCTCCACGCCGGTATTCGACGGCGCGACGGAAGGGGAGATCAAGGCGCAGCTCGCGGCCGCGGGCCTGCCGGGAGACGGCAAGACCGCGCTGTACGACGGCATGACCGGCGAGCGGTTCGAACAGCAGGTCACCGTCGGCTTCATCTACATGCTGAAGCTCTCGCACCTCGTCGACGACAAGATTCACGCTCGTTCGATCGGACCTTACTCACTCATTACCCAGCAGCCGCTCGGCGGCAAGGCGCAGTTCGGCGGCCAGCGTTTCGGAGAGATGGAAGTCTGGGCTCTCGAAGCGTACGGCGCCGCGTACACGCTGCAGGAGCTGCTGACGGTGAAGTCGGACGACGTCGAAGGCCGCTCCAAGGTCTACGAGGCGATCGTGAAGGGAGACGTTCCCGATGATCCGGGTCTGCCGGAGTCGTTCAACGTCCTCGTTCGCGAGCTCCAGTCGCTCTGCCTCGACGTGGAATTGTTGAAGGAGTAGCAGCGAAAACATGGGCCGCAAGACACACGCTTTTGTCGTTTCCAACCCGCCGAAGTCGGACTGCCGCGCATGCGGCGGCTTCGGCACGGTGGCCATGACCGCCGGATTCGTGAGCGGAGCTCGCGAATTCGAGTGGCCGTGCTGGGAATGCTTTGGCACTGACGTGCGGCTCCCGCTGCCTTCACCTCGCTCGATCGATAACGCCTAACAGACAAAGGGAGGCGAAACTTGGAATCTTTTAACGCACTCTTTCAACCCGCGAAGCAGCAGGCGATCAATGACTTCAACGCCATCAAGATCAGCCTTGCGTCGCCGGAGAAGATCCGTAGCTGGTCGTACGGCGAAGTCACCAAGCCGGAGACGATCAACTACCGCACCTTCAAACCCGAGCGCGACGGTCTCTTCTGCGCGAAGATCTTCGGCCCCATCACCGATTGGGAATGCCTCTGCGGCAAATACAAACGGATGAAGCACCGCGGCGTCATTTGCGACAAGTGCGGTGTCGAAGTCACCAAATCCAAAGTGCGCCGCGAGCGCATGGGACACATCGAGCTCGCCTCGCCGGTGTCGCACGTCTGGTTCTTCAAGGGCCTGCCGTCGCGTATCGGCCACCTGCTCGACATCTCGCTCCGTGACCTCGAGCGGATCCTCTACTTCGAGTCGTACGTCGTCATCGACGTCGGCGATCTCGACGGCGTGATCCACGAGAAGGAACTGCTCCCCGAGGAGCGGTACCGCGAGCTGCGCGGCCAGTACGGCGACGTGTTCGTGGCGAAGATGGGCGCCGAGGCGATCAAAGAGCTGCTCCGCCGGGTCACCGTCGAAGAGCTCAGCGACGAGCTGCGCCTCATCATGCGGACCGAGACCTCGCAGATCAAAAAGCTGAAGGCGGCGAAGCGGCTCAAAGTCGTCGACGCCTTCCGCAAGTCGGGTCACCGGCCGGAGTGGATGATCCTCGACGTCATCCCGGTCATCCCTCCTGAGCTGCGCCCCCTCGTTCCCCTCGACGGCGGCCGTTTCGCGACGTCGGACCTGAACGACCTCTATCGCCGCGTCATCAACCGCAACAACCGCCTCAAGAAGCTCCTCGAGCTCCGCGCTCCGGACGTCATTGTCCGCAACGAAAAGCGCATGCTCCAGGAAGCGGTCGACGCGCTCTTCGACAACGGCCGCCGCGGCCGCGTGCTCAAGGGCTCGAACAACCGCCCGCTGAAGTCGCTCTCCGACACCCTCAAGGGCAAGCAGGGGCGCTTCCGCCAGAACCTCCTCGGCAAGCGCGTCGACTACTCCGGCCGTTCGGTCATCGTCGTCGGCCCCGAGCTGAAGCTGCACCAGTGCGGTCTTCCCAAGAAGATGGCGCTCGAGCTCTTCAAGCCGTTCATCTACCAGAAGCTCGAGCAGAAGGGCCTCGTCGGCACGATCAAGGCCGCCAAGGAGCTCGTCGAGCTGCAGACGAATGAAGTGTGGGACGCGCTCGATGAGGTCATCAAAGAGCATCCGGTTCTCCTGAACCGCGCACCGACGCTCCACCGCCTCGGCATCCAGGCGTTCGAGCCGGTGCTCGTCGAAGGCAAGGCGATCAAGATCCATCCGCTCGTCTGCACCGCGTTCAACGCCGACTTCGACGGCGACCAGATGGCCGTTCACGTTCCGCTCTCGCCGAAGGCTCAGGTCGAGTCGCAGGTGCTGATGCTGGCGTCGAACAACATCCTCTCGCCGGCGCACGGCAAGCCGCTCGCCGTTCCGTCGCAGGACCTCGTCCTCGGCTGCTACTACCTCACCAAAGAGAAGAAGGGCGCCAAGGGCGAAGGCAAGGCGTTCGGCTCCGAGGACGAAGTCACCCTCGCGCTGCAGGCCGGCGAAGTCGAACTGCTCACGCCGATCCGTCTGCGCGTCAGCGGTCCGGTCATCGACCTCACCAAACAGTTCAACGACCAGGACGTCGTCCACGCCGAGATGGAGGAGTACGACAACAAGCTCCTCTCCACCACCGTCGGCCGCGTCATCTTCAACCAGCACGTTCCGGAGGAGATCCCGTACCTCAACGGTCTTCTCAAGAAGAAGGGACTGCAGGAGCTGGTCAACTACTGCTTCATCAACTACGGCAACGACCTCACCGTGCGGATGCTCGACGGTCTCAAGGACCTCGGGTTCCTCTACGCGACGAAGGCCGGCGTTTCCATCGGCGTCGACGACATGGTCATCCCACCGAAGAAGCAGGACATCGTCGAAGGAGCGCGCCGTTCGGTGCTCGAGGTCGAGCGCCAGCGTCTCGACGGCGCGATCACGGCCGGCGAGCGCCACAACAAGATCATCGATATCTGGCACCGCGCCACGGAGCAGGTGTCCGACGAGATGTTCTCCGCGATGCGCAAGATCGAGAACGATCGCGGCGAGTTCAATCCGATCTTCATGATGGCCGACTCGGGCGCCCGCGGCAGCCGTGAGCAGGTTCGCCAGCTCGCCGGCATGCGCGGTCTCATGTCCAAGCCGTCGGGCGAAGTCATCGAGACGCCGATCACCGCGAACTTCCGCGAAGGCCTCTCGGTGCTGCAGTACTTCATCTCCACGCACGGCGCGCGTAAGGGTCTCGCCGACACGGCGCTCAAGACCGCCGACTCGGGATACCTCACCCGCCGTCTCGTCGACGTGGCGCAGGACGTCATCGTCACCGAACAGGATTGCCAGACGTTCGACGGCATCGTCGTCACCTCCATCATGGAAGGCGGCGACATCCTCGAGCCGCTGCGCGACCGCATCGTCGGCCGCGTGTCGCAGGAAGACGTCTACGATCCGCTCACCGGCGACCAGCTCGTGGCGCAGAACGACGAGATCACCGAAGACCTCGCGAACGCCATTCAGGAAGCCGGCATCGAGCAGGTGAAGATCCGTTCCGTGCTCACGTGCGAGACCCGCCGCGGCGTCTGCCGCCGCTGCTACGGCCGCAACCTCGCGAGCGGCAAGCTCGTCGAGATCGGCGAGGCGGTCGGCGTCATCGCCGCCGAGTCGATCGGCGAGCCGGGCACCCAGCTCACGATGCGTACGTTCCACGTCGGTGGTACCGCATCGCGCGTTTCCGAGCAGTCCAAGCACGAGGCCACCTCACCGGGCCGCGTGCAGCTCGTCAACGTCGCCACCGTCACGAACAAGAACGGCGACCTCGTCGTCATTAACCGCAACGGCAAGCTCCTCATCATGGAAGACACGCCGGCGCGGAAGGGCAAGAAGGGCGAGAAGCCCGAGATTGCTGCCGCCACGCGCGAGAAGGAGCGTTACGCCCTCGTTTACGGCGCCACGCTTCGTGTCCGCGACGGCGAGCGCGTCGTGGCCAACCAGATCCTCGTCGAGTGGGACCCGTTCACGTCCGCGGTGCTGACCGAAGTCGGCGGCAAGGCCACGTTCAAGGACATCATCGAGGGCGAGAACGTCCGCGAAGAGACCGACAAGGTCACCGGTCTCACGCAGATGGTCATCGTCGAGTCGGCGGCCGCGGAAAAGCGCACCCCGACCCTCATCATCAAAGCGGGCAAAGGCGAAGAGAAGAAGTACCTTCTCCCGACCGGCGCCCACGTCATGGTGCACAACGGACAGGAAGTGCATCCGGGCGACATTCTCGCAAAGATCCCGCGCGCCACGACCAAGACGAAGGACATCACCGGCGGTCTGCCGCGCGTCGTCGAGCTGTTCGAAGCGCGTCATCCCCGCGACAAGGCGGTCATCACCGAGGTCGACGGCGTCGTGCATCACGGCCCGGTGGTCAAGGGCATGCGCCGCATCATCGTCGAGACCGACGAAGGTACCCGCCACGAGTACAGCGTTCCGCGTTCCGTGCACGTCAACGTGCAGGAGGGCGAGCGCGTACGCGCCGGCGATCCGCTCATCGACGGTCCGATCGATCCGCACGACGTTCTGGCGGTCCTCGGCGTCAAGGAGCTGCAGAAGTACCTGGTCGACAAGATCCAGGAGGTCTACCGTTCTCAGTCGGTTCAGATCAACGACAAGCACATCGAGACCATCTGCCGTCAGATGCTCCGCAGCGTGCGCGTCACCCGCGTCGGCGACACCGATTTCCTCGTCGACGAGCAGGTCGATCGCTTCCGTTTCATGGAAGAGAACGAGAAGGTCATGAACCGCGGCGGCGAGCCGGCGGACGGAGTTCCTCTCCTCCTCGGCATCACCAAGGCCTCGCTCTCGACCGATTCGTTCATCTCCGCGGCGTCGTTCCAGGAGACCACGCGCGTGCTCACCGAAGCGGCCATCGCCGGCCGCGTCGACTACCTGCGCGGCCTCAAGGAGAACGTCATCGTCGGCCGTCTCATCCCCGCCGGTACCGGCATGCCGGTCTACCGCAACGTCTACCTCGAGAAGGACGAGCCGCCGGTCATTCAGCCCTCGCTGGAAGACCTGCTCCGACCCGAAACCGAGGACGAAGACGCGCTGTCCCTGGCCGACTTCGACGACGAGCAGTAACTCCGATTCAGTGTGGCGCCGGCAATCCTGCCGGCGCTTGAACGGGCGGCCGAAAGGCCGCCCGTTTTGTTTCCCGGTAGCCCTTGAATCGCCACCGCTATCATTTGCGAGTGACACCCTGGCGAGCGCGCCGAATCCGACGTCTCCTCGCGTTGTGGGGTCCGCTCGCCGCGATAACCGTGACGTCGTTCGTCGTCGCGCTCCTCGTTTGGCGGCATCTCGACTCCACTCTGTCGCCCGGCGAGCGTTACGCATGCGCACGATCCAACGACGACAATCAGGCGGCGGAGCAGATCGCATGGGGGATGGTGCGCAGGAATCCGGCGCAATTGCGTTGGTGGATTCGTTTCACCGACGCGCACGCGGACGTCATCGCTGACGAGGAACCCTCGCCGATGAGCGATGCCGCGATTCGAGGGCAGCTTGCGAAGGTTTCTGACCGGCGAGTGACCGCGATCGAGTCGTACTTTTACGCGCTGCGCATGAACTCCGGCGAGGCCGATGCGTCGGCGGTGCTCCCTCTCGCCGATGCTAATCCGCCCGCACCGTTCGCGAACTTCGTGATCGCCGAAGGTGCCATGGAGAAGAAGGATCAGCGCATCGCGGCGATGCGGTTCGAGCGCGAGGGCTCGTCGTCGAGCGAGATCCGGCAACTGTGTCAGCGCCGAGCGCTCCGGACGTGGGTCGACTGCAATGATTGGGCATCCGTGCGGAGACGGATCGACGATCCCGGTTGGGCGGGCGTGGTCGACGCGTCACTCCGGCTCGACCTCGCCGTGCACGATCGCGACGTGCTCCACGTTCTGCTGTGGGCCTGGCCGGCGAGTTACATCAACATCACGGCGTGGCCGTTTGTGCTCGCGGCGGTCGCGGCGGCTCTCTGGTTCTGGATCGCCACCCGCCTCGGCCGGATTCACGACGCCGTCCCCGGACGCGTTTTTCTCTACGTCATTTCGGTCGTGCTCGGAATCCTCAGCATCTACCCGACCCTCCTCACGGTCACGATCCAGGACGAGATGGGGTTCCGTGAAGTCGGGCAGTTCGTGCCCGATCTCATTTACAACATATTCGGGATCGGGCTACGCGAGGAGGGCTGGAAAGCGATTCTGTTTCTCCCGCTCCTTCCTGCACTGCTGCGCCGCGGCTCACGCATCGAAGCGATGACCTGCGGCGCGCTCGTCGGCCTTGGATTCGCGGCGGAGGAGAACATCGGATATTTCGAACACGGAGCGGACGCCGCACTGTCGCGATTCCTCACCGCGAATTTTCTGCACATGTCGCTGACCGCGCTCGTGGCGTTGTCGATGTTCGACACCCTGCGCCGGCGCGCGACGTCACGCGACGCGTTCAAGGTCGTATTTCCGCTTGCCATCGCGGTTCACGGTGCATACGACTTCTCTCTCGGCTCGAACGAGCTGCCGCTGTCGTCGCTCCTTTCGATCATTCTCCTCATCATCATCACGCAGCGATTCCTGCGGCAGCTCCTGATCGCGTCGTCGCGCGACGACGAGCGCGACGTCCTGAACCTCTTCGTCGCCTCCATGGCGGCGATCACAGGCGTCGCTTATATCTACGCCACGACGCAGGTCGGCCCGCTGGAAGCGTTCCGGCTGATTTCGTTCGGAGCGCTGAGCGTCGCAGTCGTGATCTTCATGTTCGTGCGCGAGCTGAAGCCATCGTGAGGAGACAGTCATGAAAGTCGTAGCCGTCAGCGTAGGCCTTCCTCGAGAGGTGACTTGGCGCGGGCACCTCGTGAAGACCTCGATCTTCAAGACTCCCGTTTCCGGGGCCGTCCGCGTCGGACGCCTCAATCTCGACGGAGACAAGCAGTCCGATCTCACCGTTCACGGCGGCGCAGAGAAGGCGGTCTACGTCTATCCGAGCGAGCACTATCAGTTCTGGCGAGAGGAACTTCCCGGTGTCGAGCTCCCGTGGGGAGCGTTCGG
>DASYSN010000245.1:0-25043 GCA_036003305.1 Thermoanaerobaculia bacterium | reverse complement strand
GAGGTGCGGCGCATCGCCTCCGCGTTTTCCCACGTGTGGCCAAAGCCGTGCGGAAGCCCCGAGAGCGCGGCCCTCCACTCGTCGCGGGCGTCGAGCGGAATCAGTCGCTGGTGCAAATCGCCGCTCATCGTTCTTCAGCCGCGCGATATCGCGGAAAGTAGCGGACATCGGGAGGAACTCGCGCGCTCAACGCGCTGTACGCGGGCTCATTGAGGATTCGGCCGCAGAGAAAGACCGGGCGCGTCGTCGTCGCCCACCCTGCCTTGAACGCCTCGAGACCGCTACCGTGCCCCTGGTCGGGGCTGGCGCCGAGATCGAGGAAAGGAACGGTTCTGGAAAGGTGGTCGATCGCAGCTGCATAAAGCGCGTAAGAAGCTCGGACGGCATACCCTCGCTCGCTGGAAGCGGTCGCGTGGCTGTATGCGCCGCTCTCGCTCACGATCCAGATCTGCCCCGCCACGATCTCCGCTCCCGTTTCGGCCAGAAAAAGGTGTGCGCCCGGAATCGCCAGTTGCTTCCGATACGCGTTCTCGGAGAAACCTCCGATCCCCCGAATGGAGTGGCGTTTCGCCAGCGTTTGGGCCAACGACAACCACGCTTCAGAGTAGTCGGAAGGCCTTCCAGCCAAATACACGTGCACGAATTTCGAAGCGCGCCGAGCGTAGTAACGGTGATGTCTCGACCCGCCGTTCCACCGCGCTGATTCCACGATGTGATGCTCCTTGTATCGCGCAACGAGGTCGGGAAAAGTCCGATCGAGCATCGGCTTCGAGTAGTCGCCGAAGGGATCGGTGACTCCGACGAATGAGATCACGTCGTTCGGCAGCGCTTCGAGATCGGCTGCAACGGCGCTCCAGTCCCGGGCAGCCATCAACGGGTAGCAGCCGGAGGCGTCACGCCACCGCGGGTCCTGCGTCCGGCGCAGGAGAATCGAAGTACCGCTTCGACGAAACTCGTACGGTTCACCAAATTCCGACAATGACGCCGCGTAAAGCGGGTCGCGGTATCCGATGTCACTCAAGCGGCCGAAATCCGGCGGCCATAGTACACGCCGCGACCGAAGAAGCCGCCCGGCTCGAATCGGAGCGATATCCCATTCCGTCGAAACGCGGCTTCGTACTGCTCGTGGCCGAATAGCCCGAGTTCGTGCCGCTCGACGAACTCGTTCACGCCGTCATTGGTGCCAACCAGGTAATGAATGTCGAGGACGCCGAAATCGCCTTCCCTGCGCGCCACATACATCCACGCGATCTTCAGGTCCGGCTGATCGACGAAGTTCGCGGTGATGCGATCCGTCCAGAAATGCTGACGGTCGAAAAATGGCTCGATGATCAGGAGGCCGCCGGTAGCGAGATGCTCGCAAAGGCAATCGATCGCGAGATCGAACTGCTCCGCCGTCTTCACGTACGCAATCGAACTGAAAAGGACCATCACGACGTCGAACCGTTTACCTAGGTGAAAGCCGGCCATGTCGCCGACATGAAACGGCACGTCCGGACAGCGCCGCCGCGCGATCGAGAGGATCTCCGGGTTGATGTCGACACCCTCGCACGCGTAGTCGCGGCGCAGCAGCTCGATGTGTTTGCCGGTGCCGCACGCTACGTCGAGAACCGTCCGCGCCTCGGGGTGTTCTGTCCGGATGAGCCGCCTCAGCAGGTCGGTCGCGACGACGTAATCCTTGAACCCGTACAACGCGTCGTAGAACTGGACGGACCGGTCGTACATGCAGGGCGATCAGCGTGCCGCGACGGCGCTCGTGCCGTGCCGGTCGGCTTCCGTTTCCCAGTTCAGGATGGGACGAACGACGCCCGGCCACCGGTCGTACCACGTTCCCCGGCCGTGCGTTGAGTCTTCGACGTCGACGGCGACGGCCTCCTGGACTTCCACGAGCGCGAAGGCGTCATCGCGGGTGATGGAGACGGAAATCGAAACGGTTCCGGCGTTCAGGAGGTCGCCGGGGATGTGACAGGTACTGCAGTATTTGCCCGGGTGGAGGCGGCCCACCCTCACGTCGCTGCTGAAAATGAGAACCCCCTCCTCGTTGTAGGCGAAGAGATTCACCGCCAGGTCCTGTCCCGGCCTGAGGACGGCGTAGTGGACTTCGACCGCCAGCGGGGTGCGAACGGTGATGAGATCGGTGCCTTCATCGGCGCGCCGAACAGCGACGCGACGCAGCCGGACGTTCATGTCGCCGGGAGCCGTATCGTCCGGATCCCACGTCTTCTGCACCTGTGGCGACTGTGCACTGCGCAGGTACTTGTGAACGATGTCGCGGGCAGGTCCGGCCTCGTGGATGGATCCATGGTCGAGCCAGATCGCGGACTTGCAGAGCGATTCGACCGCCATCATGTTGTGGCTCACGAAGAGCACGGTGCGGCCGTGCTGCGACGCCTCGTCCATCTTTCCGAGACACTTCTTCTGAAAGACGGCGTCGCCGACCGCCAGGACCTCGTCCACGATCAGGATCTCCGGATCGAGGTGGGCCGCGACCGCGAACGCGAGCCGCATGTACATGCCGCTGGAGTAGCGCTTCACGGGCGTGTCGAGAAATTCATCGATCTCGGCGAACGCGACGATCTCGTCGAAACGGCGAACGATCTCGCTCCGCCGCATCCCGAGGATCGCGCCGTTGAGAAAGATGTTCTCCCGGCCCGTCAGTTCGGAATGAAAGCCCGTTCCGACCTCGAGCAGCGACCCGACCCGACCGCGGATCAACGCTCGTCCGGAAGTCGGCCGTGTGATTCGCGAAAGGATTTTCAGAAGCGTGCTCTTGCCGGCTCCGTTGCGGCCGATGATGCCGAGGACCTCTCCTTGCCGCATCTGAAACGATACGTCCTTGAGGGCCCACACCGTCGGCGGTTCGGAGTGCGGTTCGCCCCTTCGCAGCAGCCTCGTCGTCGCCCGTGCGATGGTGTCGCGGAGCGTGCGGTACCGCTCGCGTTCGCCGATGCGATAGCGCTTCCCCAGACCCGAGCAGTCGATGACGACGTTAGATGACATCGGCAAACGTGTGCTCCATCCGACGGAAGTAATAGAGACCGCCCAACAGAATCATGAAGGTGGCGAGAACGGAAACGATGATGAACTTCTCCGGAAGAGGGCCGCCGAGCATGCTGCGCCGGAATCCTTCGATCACGCCGACCATCGGGTTGAGCGCGTAGAAGTGCCTCCACTGATGCGGAATCACGCTGACGGGATAGACGATCGGAGTGACGAACATCCACGCCTGCGTCAGAAACCCGATCGCGTGCCTCACGTCGCGGTACTGAACGTTGAGCGCGGACAGCCAGAGTCCGACCCCGAACGCCGCGAGGAGCGCCAGACCAACGAAGAGCGGCGCGGCGAGGATCTGGATCGTGAACGGCATGCCGAAATATCGCATCATGACGAGCAGGACGACGAATCCGATACAGAAGTCGGGGACGGCTGCGCCTACAGCCGCTGCCGGCACGATCATCCGCGGGAAGTAGACCTTCGTGATGAGACGCTCGCTCGCAACGACGCTGTTGCTGGAATCCGCCAGAGCTTGCGCGAAGAGCTGCCATGGCAACAGTCCGGCGAGCACCATCACGGGATACGGCGCGCCCGGAGAGGGGACGTGCGCGTACCTCCCGAGAAAGAGGCTGAAGACGGCCATGAGCGCCGTTGGCTGGAGAATCGCCCAAAGGACGCCCAGAGCCGTCTGTTTGTACTTGACGCGGATGTCCCGCCAAATCAGGAAAAACAGCAGCTCGCGATATCGCCAAATCTCCCCAAAGCCCAACGTTCCGGGTGCCAGAGGAGAAAGCTCGATCACCTCGGCTGCTTCAGCGCCGAATATCGTTTCGGACATGATTAGGACCAGGACTCAGTGATTGTAGACCGACCGGCAACTTCGAGCGATTCGACGACGCGCCGGATGATACCAGCGTCCATCTGCGGCCACATCGGGAGCGAAACGATTTCTCTCGCGAGACGCTCCGTTACCGGAAGGGGAACCGCGGGCTGTGTTCGATATGCCGGCTGAAGATGCACCGGAACCGGGTAGTGGATTGCGGTATCGACCCCCTGCGCGTCGAGGGACTGCCTCAATGCGTCGCGCCGCGGCGTGCGCACCACGAACTGGTGATACACCGGAACACACCCGTCAACCTCGCTCGGCGCGGTCATCGCGTTCATCGAAACGATGGCGGCGCGATACGTCGCTGCAATGACGCGCCGCCGCTCGTTCTCGCGATCGAGATATCGGAGCTTCACGCGGAGCACGGCGGCCTGAATCTCGTCGAGACGACTGTTCCCCCCCCGTGACTCGCTGATGTAGCGCTCGCGCCACCCGTACTGACGCAACGCGCGAAGTCGATCGGCGATCGTCGAGTCGTCCGTGACGACCACACCGCCGTCTCCGAGCGCGCCGAGGTTCTTCGTCGGATAGAAACTGAAGGCGGCGGCCGTACCGAATGCCCCAACACGCCTACCGTCAATCGAGGCGCCATGAGCCTGCGCGCAGTCCTCCACGACGATCAAACCGTGCTTGGCCGCGAGGCTCGCCACCTCCGCCATCGGCGCCGGCTGCCCGAACAGATGGACCACCACGATCGCTCGAATCGGCGGACCGCTACGACGCCGAATGACCTCGGCGGCGTGCGCGCAATCGATGACGAACGTCGCCGCGTCGACGTCCGCGAACACGACTTCGGCTCCCGTACGTTGGATTGCGGCCACAGTCGCGACCGCGGTGTTCGCGACCGTGAGGACGGCGTCTCCTTCCCCGATTCCAGCCGCCCTCAGCGCCAACTCGACCGCGTCGGTACCGTTCGCGACCCCCACCGCGTGGCGGGTACCGACGTACGCCGCGAACTCCTCTTGGAATCGGGCGACATGATCCCCCAGGATGTAGATGCCTCGATCGAGAACCTCCGAGATCGCGGTATCGATCTCTTGCTTGTGCTCGAGATATGCGGCGCGCGGATTCGCGACCGGAACGCGGTCGCCTGAGTAAGGATCCATTCTTCAGAGGTAATGGTCGAGGTTTTCACGGAAGAACGCGAGTGTTCGGGCGAGTCCGTCTCGAAGCGGCGTGCTGGCACGCCAGCCGAGGATCGAGGCCGCTTTGGAAGATTCGGTATGAAAGTCGCCGATCTCGATCGCTTTGCGATCGTCCGGAAAGTCCTCGATCGCGTATGCCCCCCCGCCGTTCACTTCGACGAGAAGGTCGGCGACCACACGAAGACTGAACACCTCATGTCCTCCGAGATTGAGGGCCGTTCCGACGCAAGCGGGTCTCACCGCCGCGAGGATGAGCGCATCGACGACGTCGTCGACGAACGTGAAGTCGCGCAACTGATTGCCGCCCCAGACCTCGAACGGCGTTCCCTCGAGAACGCGGCGGATCCAGACGCCGAGAAAGGTCTGGCGCGCGTCCTTGATTCGCATCCGCGGCCCATACGTATTCGTGAGCCGCAGCGCGCTGGTCCGCATGCCGTAAACGTCGTGATAGACGTGATGAAAATTCTCCGCCGCGGCCTTGTTGACGCCGTTGACGTCGAGAGGCCGGATCGGATGGTTTTCGTCGACCGGCAGATACTGCGGCCGGCCATAGATTTGGCGCGTACTCGCGAAAACGATCGTCACACCGGGATTGTGGCGGCGGCATCCTTCGAGGATCGACAATTGAGCGCGCGCGTTGATCGCCAAGTCGGTCTGCGGATCCGTCATCGAATCGATGTGACTCGTCTGGCCCGCCAGGTTGAACAACACATCCTGTCCGCGGATGAGATACGCGAAGCTGTACTCGTCCCGGACGTCGGAGATGTTGATCCGAACGTCATTCGCGATGGAGACGACGCTGCGAAGGTTGCCGCCGTACTCCGGGATGAGGCTGTCGACGAGAGTGACGTCCGCACCGGCGTTCACGAGACGAATCGCGAGATTCGATCCGATGAACCCGAGGCCGCCGGTAATCAGGATGCGGCGCCCGGCGAGTTGCGCCTCCACCGCGTTTCCGCTCACGCCCATTGCCCCGTCTTGAAGTCGTACTGCAGCATCAGATCTCGGTTGAACATCTTCTTCACGCGAGGCGGCGCGTACCAGAGGATGTTGTCGATGAGCGCGAAAAAGGAGTCGCGCAGGCGCGGCTTCGCGGCGAATTCGGCGACCTCCCGTTTGTAAACGCTCTTCGCATCCGACAGTTGTCCTGGATGATGCCGGAACCCTCCCAGGTGCGCGGCGACGACGCAGAGGTCGGCCTCTCGCGCGAAGCAGCTCCAGAGATAAGCGTCCCCCGCCCTTCGAAACCTGGCGAGCCGCTCCAGATCGACGAGACGCATCAATGAGGTGCGCCAAAAGGTCGACTCCTGCTGAATCCACGGAAGAAAGAACGGCGGACGGCGCGTGTACTGTCCCGCGATCATCAGCGAGCGCCGATAGCGGAACGGGAGGGAGAAATACGCCGCGGCGCCGCGCTCGCTGTACCGCGCCGCGATCCCGGTGATCCACTGCACATCGTGAGTCTCGGCGACGTCGGCGATCGTGTCGAACGCCCGCTCGGCCAGCATGTCGCCCGCATTGAGATACGCGATCCAGTCGCCGTCCGCGCGCCGGAGGCCGCGGGCGAGCGCGTCGTACATTCCGGCGTCGGGCCCTGAGTGCACCGACACGGCCGGCGCACCGACGTTTCGTATGACGGCGAGGGTGCCGTCAGTCGACGCTCCATCGTAGATCGCGTAATCGAGCTTCACGCGTCCGCTCAATACAGCGCTTTGGTTCACGACGGAACGAACCGTGTCGGCGATCAACGACTCCGCGTTCCGGCACGGGGTCACAATGGTGAACTTCATCGCCCGACGGAAATTGCACCTGCCCTGTTCGGAGGATACCATGCGGCGCTCGATGCCGACGGCGACCAGGAGCCGCTTTCAATTCCTGCTCGAAGGCGTCAACGCCGGACTCGTACTCGCGACAGTCGAGTGCGCGCTGCGCTCCGTGGTCTCGCCACTCTCGAGAGCGTACGTCACGCCACAACCTGCCTGGGTCGTCCTCGCCCCATTCATCATCGACCCGCTGGTGGCGGGGATCGCGTGCCTTGCCGCCGGTCTCTTCGTCAAATCGGAGGGGCCGGACGCGGCGCGGCTGACAGCCACCGCCGTCATTTCAGCGATCGCCGGCGTCACTACCTTTCCGCTGGTCCGGCTCACGACCGGCGCAGGCATCGCCGCCCTCTCTCTGCTTCTGTGCGTTCTTTCGATCGCGTCGATCCGCTCACCCCGACTGGAGCGGCACACGCGCATCTTGAGCCCCGTTACCGCGAGCATCTTGCTCATCGGGCCTCTCTGGATGCTGCGCGACGTCTTGTCGGAGTACTCGCATCGCGAACGAGCCATCATCGCGGGAATCGCGGTCGCGGCCGTCTGCGGAGTATTGATCGCGTTGAGGCGGTGGGAGCCTCACCCAAAGCTTGGCCGGACATGCGCGGTTGCGGCCGCCGTCGCGGTCATCGCGATTCTTCTCGATTCGTCGACGAGCTTCCGCGCGGAACCAGCAGGCCATGCAAGCCAACGGCTTCCGAACGTCGTCCTGATCAGCATGGACACCGTTCGCGCGGACCACACCTCAGTCTACGGCTACACGCGCAACACGACGCCGGCACTTGCCGGCTTCGCACGAGGGGCGACGACGTTTCGAAACGCGATCGCCTCTTCGAATTACACCCTCCCCTCGCACACTTCCATGTTCACGGGACTCTATGCGGGAGTTCATGGAAACTACGAGCCCGATACGGGCGAGACCCTTTCGCCGCGAGACACCACGATCGCCGAGGCGCTTTCGAGGCGCGGCTACGCGACGCTTTCGGTCGTCTCGAATGCTCCGTTTCTTGGCCGTGGTTTCGGTCTCGATCGTGGGTTCGAATACCTCGATGCGCGGTACGAGGACGACGTTCGTTACTCCCCTCGCGATGCGCTTCTGCAAATCGCCCTCGGCATGCCGATCGTTCAGCGACGCCGAGCTGACGAAATCGAGGCCGAATCCTCCTCCCTCATCCGTCGAGCAGCGAGGCAGAAGCGCCCGTTCTTCCTGTTCGTCAACTTCATGGACGCACACGCTCCCTATGCCGTGCCACGAGAGTGGGCCACGCTCTTTCCGGGCCGGCGGCGCGGAATCGATACGGAGCGCCTGATCGCAGACCTCATGGCGGCCATGCTGCACGGGCAGCGCCTCGACCTCTCGCGCGCCATGCGAGACCACCTCGTTTCGCAGTACGACGGAGCGATCGCGTTCGTCGATCGGCATGTCGGCGCGCTGATCGACACGATGAGGCAAAGCGGAACCTATGAGGACACCCTGGTCATCATCACGTCCGATCACGGCGAAGCCTTCGGCGACAAAGGCTTCATCGGTCACGGTTACTCCCTGTATCAGGATGCGATCCGAATCCCGCTGCTGATCAAGTTTCCTCATCAAACGACGGCGGCCGTGCGCGACGAGCCGGTCGCGTTGACCGATCTCTTCGCAACGATGCTGGAGACGACAGCGACGGCGGCTCCTCACGCGCATTTCGGCCGGCCGCTGCGAGAGCCCCTCCCTCTGTCTCGCACCGTCTTCAGCGAGGGATTCACCACGTTACGAGACCGCAATGGAGTCCTGCGTGCGGCTGTGACGAATCGCTACAAGGTCATCGCGGAACCGCAGGGCGACCATCTCTTCGACCTTCGGGCCGATCCCAACGAAGAGAAGGACCTGGCGGATCGCTCTCGCTCATTGCCCGGCGAACTTCTCGAAGGGATCGCCGGCCTGGCGGCCCTGCAGCCACACAATCGGCCCGGAAAACAGATCGATCCCGAGACCGCGCGCCGCCTTCGGGCGCTCGGCTACCTTCAGTAGCGAACGGTCCTGAGCGGCGTAGCCGCCCTGAGAAGGTATTCTGAATCCAATGCTGTCGCGGCGAGAAGATCGCGCTTCGTTCCTTCTCACCCCTCCGGGTGTGGGCACGTTTCTCGGACTGATCGCCGGTCTGGCCGACGCAGTGCTCATTGCGGCGAATGTCGGAAATGGCGGCGGGATGACCTACACGCCGCCCCTAGCGTGGATCGGCGTGATCTGGACTTCGGTCACACTCGGAACCGTCACCGGCCTGCTCTTCGGTTCGCCGCGGCTTGGCCGTTTCCGCGGCATGCTCATAGGGATCGTCGTAGCAGGTGTGCTCGTACTCGCCCGAGGGATGGCGCCGCTGCGGGAGATCACGCTTTGGCATACCCCTCTCCTCGCGATCGTATGCCTGATCGGGACGACCGTCGTCTCGATACCGCTCTTGTTCATTCCGGTCCAGGACATTCGACGTGGTACCGCATGGCGATGGACCGCGATGGCGGCGGTGAGCGCCATCGCGCTCATCGTCGCCGGACTCGATCCACAGCTACCGCGCTGGAGCCCGAACGCCGCGCCGCCGGATGCGCCGAACGTGGCGCTAATCTTCCTCGATACCGTCCGTCATGATGACGCGCTCGGGAATCCGCCGTCGATGCCGAGCCTCGAGCGGTTTTCAAAAACCGCGATCGATTTCGAGAACGCCTGGGCACCGGCGCCGTGGACCGTCCCGTCGCATCTCGCCGTGCTGACGGGGAAGAATCCCTGGTCGCCGGACGCGGCAACGACGACGCTCGCGGAACGCCTTCAGTCACGACACTTCGACACGGCTGCAGTCTCGGCGAATCCTCTCCTCGGCCGACCCGCGTTCTTTCCCGGATACTCGGCATTCACGTATTCGAAGGCCGCCGGAGTTTGCCGTTCCGCATTCGCCTACCTTCTGACGAGAAGTGCGGCCTACGGAGGTCCACGGATCCCATTCTGTGCATGGTTCACGGCCTCGGAAGTCACGAGCCGCGCACTCGACTTCGTTCAACGGGCGCGACGCCCGTACTTCCTCACAGTCAACTACATGGACGCGCACTACCCGTATTACGTACCGCGCGAATGCCACGATTTCGACGCCAGTCTCACGCGGCAGGAGCGCGAAGCGTTCCATCATTTCAACGCGGCGGCGCCGCCCAGTAGTGCGCTGATCGGACACGTCCACCGCGAATACCGCGCCACACTGGCATGCATCGACCGTTCTCTTGCGAAGCTTCTCGCGGGATTGGACGATCAGCACACGGTAATCGTCATCGCCGGAGACCACGGCGAACAATTCGGCGAACACGGTCTGATCGAGCACGGCAACTCGGTCTACCGGCAGGTTCTGCACGTTCCGCTCGTAATCAAGCTGCCGCACACACCCGCTTCGCGCGTCACGAGCGCCGTCAGTCTGACCGATCTATACGCAACCATCGTCGAGGCGACCGCTCCTGACCGAAGATCCACGCTCACGATTTTCGATGCGCAGAAACGCCGCCCGGCCGTTGCGTCGTACGACGCGTGGACGTCCACAGGTCACAGCAGCGGCGTCAGCGCCGTCGACGGCGGTTTTCACTACATCGGATGGGCGGATGGTCGCGAAGCGATCTTCAACGATGCGCTCGACCCCGCGGAAACGTCGCCGCTTCCATCCCCCCGCGCCGCGGAACTGGCCGGCCGTCTGCGAGCGCTGACTCAACGCGAAGTGACGCGGCACAAAGCGATCAACGAGTTCCGGGCGCTCGGCTACATCCAGTGAGGGGATCGGATCAGCGTTGCTTGGCCCGCGCCTTTCCGCGGCTCCTTCCTCTCGCCTTGCCGCCGTGCAGGTCGCTCATGCCCTGGCGATAGAGGCCGTAGATGTGGCGATACTGTTGGGTGTAGTACCCGTTCGGATTGTTTTCGATCTTCGACAGTTTCTTCAGGTGATGGATCATGTCGACGGCGTCGGCGAGGAACGAATCCATCAGCTCGATCATGTCGTTGGCCTGCTCCTCGGTGATGTCGCGGAGCTCCCGCCTGGCGTGGATCTTCTTTTTCTCCGCGATCGCATATTGCTCCGCCGATTCGGCCGCCGCGAGCGCTTCGAGTCCCATGTCGCCGAGGACCTGGGCTCCCTCGCGAAGCCGTTTCGCCGTTCGGAACAGGTCGTCCGGCTTCCGATACGGCAACAGGCTCTCGTCCACCGGCGGCAGAGGCACCTGCAGAGTCTCCATCGCTTTCAGGAACCGCTGGCGAAGCTCCGGCTCCTTTGCGACAAATGCGTCCCATTTCTTGACCGTCTCTTCGTAGCGCATCGTTCTCTCTCTCCTTTGCGCCGGAAATGGGCCGGGGGCGTTTGTCACGCCCCCGGCCGCGTTTCCTAAACGCTCACTCTACGCCGGTGACCTCCGGCGTATCCAGAAGATGTTGCGGTGCGGGGGAAGGCGCCTGAGGAGCCGGCGCCGGCGGTTCCGGCGGCGGCGTTGCGGGCGTGGTCTTCCTGCCCCGCTCGAGCCTCTTCAAGCGCTTGATCTCCCGAACGTGGGGTACGAGAACGGCGTGGGCCGGGTCGCGTGCGAGCTGCGCGCCGATCGTGAATGCCTGACCGGCGAGAAGCGTGAGCCGCTGACGGCGCACGAGATTCGCGCCACTGACGGCGTTCAGAAGGGTCCGCAGGTCATCCTCGACCGCCGTCCAGCGGTTCGAGTCGTCCTGCAGCCCTCGAACGTCCTCCATCGGCTGACCGACCGCGGCCGAAACATTGTCCGAGGCGCCGATTACGTTGAGGGACGCCTGAAGCACGGCCTCCGAGATCAAGCCTTGGCGACGAAGAATCTGACGCTGTTTGGGCGTGATCGGAGTCAAGTCGGGCATCTGCTCGCGCATGGCGCGCAACTGCTCGATCACGACCTCGGGCTTCAGATTCGCCGCCGGCGTCGTCGTCGGATCCGCCGGCGGGGTGGTACTGGTGTTGTTGAG
This sequence comes from Thermoanaerobaculia bacterium, assembly GCA_036003305.1. Taxonomy (GTDB): domain Bacteria; phylum Acidobacteriota; class Thermoanaerobaculia; order Gp7-AA8; family Gp7-AA8; genus DASXHZ01. The sequence continues at coordinate 13,217 of DASYSN010000245.1, read as the reverse complement.
AATCATGTTTGTCATATCGTTTCCTTTCAAATCGGCCATTGGGGAAATTGGGCCGGTAGGAACGACATGACTCCTCGAGTAGTGCATGACGGCCCACCGGTTGGAATTTGACCCGGAGAGTGCGCACACCTCCGGTTCCGCGGCAGGAGGAGCCTCGCTCACTCCCGCAGGGATACGGATCATTCGGCTTGCAGCTCTGTCGTCCGTACCCGTTGGCCGACGAAGCGTTCTCACGTCGAGGAACGATTCGCGATCGTTAATTTAGGCGATCGCGACGAAAAGTCAAGGGGAAAGTTTGCGCGGGCTTGCGATCGTCGTGCTCAACGGGTCAGCCGTCGCCGTCGTGCCCGGGTCCGTCGCCATTTCTCCGCAGGTCCGTCGCCACCCATGGCGTGCCCGTCGCCGTCGGTGCGGGCGTCCGTCGCCATCGTACGCGAGGCCGCGCCGTTCGCAGCCGCGGCCGAAGCCAACGCGGTGGCGACGGCGACCGACGTTGCCGCCGACGACGCATTCGCGCTCTCGTCGGTCTCACTACGGACTGCGAACCGCCGCGTGCGGACGTTGCGTCGGTCTTGTCCGGACTCGCGTCGGTCTTATCCCGAACTGGCGACAGTCACATTCGCACATGCGTCGGTCCTGATCGCCCGCGGGTCGGTGATGTCGGCGCCCGCGTTGGCCGCGGCCGGACCGGCAACGACCGTCGTCCGCATCTCGAAACACGACCAACGCAGGTCGGTTGCGGGAACATCCGCGTGGCGTCGCAAGACCGACGCAGATGCGAATATCGCGTCCGCACCCGCGCTTACGACGAACCGCGGCGCGTTCGCGACCGCCCGCCACCCGAACGGCCCGCATTCGCACGGCGGATCGTCTCCGACGCGGGCGCCACTGCAGCGGCCCCACATGCGAATATGACGGTTGCAAGGACGTTCGAGCCATTCCCGGCTAGACGGAGGCGGAGCCTAAGCCGCCGGCGCCCGCAGCAAGACCGCGCGCGAAGTGCGTCAGCCCTTCGAAGCCCGGCCCTCACGCATCAATGTCGATACAGGCGTGCCTCCGTGATACGGAGATTTTCTTCAGCACGTGCACGAATCTTGGGAAGGATCGCAAAATCACCATTCAGCACATCCATGGCATACGCGCTCGTCTTCCGTGCCAAGTCCTCGATCGCCGTACGTACGCCAGAATCGTGGACACTCACGAATCCCGGAGGGCGCTCATCGGACGGCGCACGCTCATCCAAGAAAAACGACAGGTCATAAAACTCACGGCGCCGCCTGTCACCCGGCTCCTTGTGCACCCGTCCAACCTGAACCCAAACTCCTGTTCCCGGCTCGAAATAAACAGCGAGTCCCGAAACTGAACCCTCAAACGTTATCAAGCATTGCGATCTTGAGATGAGCGATCCAACATGTGTCAGGCCCGCCTTCTGACACAATGGACCAAACGACGCAAAAACCATTTCCTCTAATGTCCGGAGTGGTTCGTCGTTCATACGCTTCCCTTTACCCACTGATAGACAGCCGTAACGGTTCCATTCACCATCCTCAGTTCCAAGAAGGAACGAGTGTACCCGTTCTCCTGCAGCAGATGTACTTCCGCCGCGTAAAATTGACTCACGTTTGCCCGTGTGAGATCTCGGCCGATATCCAATATCCTAGCTCCGCGGTCGATCTCTGACTGCAGCCAACCCATGTTCGACTCGATCATCTCGCTCACGGTGCCCTTCCATGGAGCATCAAACGTTGAACCGGTGCCCAAATTCATCTCTTCCGCCAACGGCTTCAGGCGTTCAAGAACATTCTCACCAAGAATAACCGTACCGCCGCTTGCCGTGGCCGCGGTTGATCCGCCAAGGCCAACTAATTCCGGTCCGTATACAATCGCAACCGCCACACCGGCCGCCGTCAGGACGGTCACTGTCTCTCCGGGATGGGATAGCATGTAATGTCCAGCGGTTTCGCGGGTAAAAGGAGAACGGGCACCTACCGCGAATGCCAGCCAAGTCCACGCTGACCGAAGAGGGTCGAGCGTGTCCCGCCCATTGGGATCGATATGACGAATCGGGTCGTTCAGCGTGTATGAGTAACGGTTCCAGCGCTGCGGAAGGTGAGAATTCTGTTCAAGATCGATCGTCGGATCGACGGATAAGAACCGCCCCAAATTCGGGTCGTAGTAACGCGCGTGCATGTTGTCGAGGTAGTCGGTAGAGTCAACGTTGAGCGATCCGAGGAAGTCGCGCCGGTGGCCGGCGAAGCGGGCGGCGTCGATGTGGGGATCGGACCAGTTGAACTGATCCTGATACGTCCGCGTCATGCTCGTCCCGAACGGGTAGTAGTCGTGCTCGTCGATGCTCCGGCCCATGTCGTCCGTCACCATCCGGATGCTGCCGAGGTGGTCCAGGTGGTAGTGGCGCTTGCCACCCCACGTGGTAGTCGTGTTGTTGAAGTTGAAATAGAACGCCTGAGTCTCGCCACCGAGGAGCATTCCCTCGCCGTAGAAACTGTCTTGCTCCCATCTCCACAGCCCGCCTTGCTGGTTGTCGAATTGATCGACGTTGTACTCGCGGATCACGTGGCCGTCGAAGTCGCGGAACGTCCAACGCGAGGTCTCCGTCACCGGACCGCCCGTCGGATACAGCATTCCGATCTGCTCGTCGTTGGCGTCGTAGATGTAGCGCCGATCGGTCCCGAACGGACGGATTCGCGTCATCATGTTGAGCGAGTCGTAGCTATACGTACGCCTGCCGTCGTCCCCGCCGTTCAGGACGTTTCCGGCGACGTCGTAGATGACGCCCGAGATACGGTTGCTCTCCCCGTCGACCGGAATGTTCACCGGATTCGCGCCGTCCACGACCCTCTGCGTTAGGTTGCCGAAGGCGTCGTAGCTGTAACGTTCCGTCTTTCCATTGACGACCGCCTCGATCAGGCGGCCTGCAGAGTCGTAGACATAGTGGTCGGTTCCGATCTGGCTGATGTTGCCGCTGCCGTCATACGAATACGCTTTCGGCCCCCACTGCAGGTTCGTGTCGTCTTCCGTCTTGTGACGCGAAGGGCTAGCCGACGCTTGCGGGGGATCGGTCTCTGACAGGCCGTCGTCCCAATGATCGAACGACTCGCCCATCCACAGGCGCTGCAGATACGCCACCGACGGATGGTGCCGAAGACCGTTCGCGGCTGCCAGCGGCAAGCGGATCACGCGGCGGTTGGCCGACTTGGAGATCACCTGCCCGCCGAGTGACGCGATGTCGGGCTCGGTGACTTTCATCGTCTTGCTCGGGTCGTTCGGAAACGGCGTCCCCGACTCCCACAGCACCATCACATACTGCCCCATCCCCGGCGGGAGCGGATTCGGAGGTGCCGGCTGCTGAGCGCCCAGCAGGCTCGGAGCTACAAACATCAGGACAGAAGCGATTAGCGTCCGGAGGATGTCATTGCCATTCCGCATCTGCGCGCTCCTCATTGCGCCCTCTGTTGCACTTCGTTGATGGCGGCGGCGCTAATCGTGACGTTGAGAAGATCGGAGCTGGTGTAGTCGCCGGCGACGACGCCCACCGCCTGCAATGCTTCATTGATCCTCGCACGGCACGCCAAGACCTGGCGGGCTGTGATGGCGCTCCCAGGTGACGGGAGCGGATCGGACGAAGAGAGAATGTTGGACCAATCCAGCGCCGGCCAACCGGCGGCCGTGCGGACCAAATTCGCGGCTCGCAACATGTCGTTGAAGGGTGCCACACCGACGGTCTGGCCGGGGATCGCCGCGGTGAACGTTGCCGTCGTCGCGACGTCGTAGTTGGTATGACCACCGTTGTCGGACGTTACCCGGTACACGTACGTCGTACCAGCGACGATTCCCGTATCGTGGTACGGAGAGCCTGCCGGTGTACCGACCGCTTCCCAGTTCCCGCCGTTATGGCGCCGCTCGACGAGGTACTGCGTCGCTCCGCTGATCGGAGGCCACATCACGGAGATATAGCCGTTCGTGCGATCCCATGACGCGTATAGACCGTTCGTGATCGGCAACGGCACAGAGATGGTGACGTCGCCGGACGACGAACCGCAGGCGTCGCCGATCGTCAAACGGTAGGTGGTTGTGCTCGACTGGACGCCGATCACAAATGTCTCGGAAGTTCCGTTGAGAAGACACGTTTGGCTGGGCGGAAGGCTCCAGCAGAACGAGCGGCCCTGCAAACGTGCGACCGGGTTTGGCTTCAGAATCCACGACCCGTCGGGCTGAAGGACCGCCGCGATCTGACCAGTCGACGGAAGGGGGCAGTCGGTACTGACATGCGCGGTTTCGGAAGTCTCATAACCGCACGCATTTCTGGCAACGGCGTAGTAGTCGCCCGCCGCAGATACGCTGATCGAAGAGAAGGAGGCGCCTCCAATCAGCTGACCTGCTTGGTACCAGTCATATGTCATGGGCGCGGTCCCCGCCGCCGTCACGGTTAGCGTCGCTGCACCATTCACCAGCGGCGCGCTCATCGGCTGAATCGCAAACGTCGGGCGAACACAGCGATCATACGTGCCGAACTGCAACTGTGACGGCCTCGGCATATTGTCGACGGTCTGAACATCGGACACGTTCTTCCCGAGCGGTGCAGCCCAATGCACAACTGTGTTGCGCATACCGTTTGGCCAATAGCTGATGTCACTGACGTAGCCGAGCGTATTCTTTTGGCCGTCATAATCCGTCAGCGATTTCAAGCGGCCCCTGGAATACGTCCGGGCCATCAATTGCCGATCGGGATCGGTGGAAGGCACACCGCAACCTATGCAGCTCGGATAGATGGTCGTCTGCGGCAGCCCGAGCCCGTCGTAACTCTCAGACGTGGTGAAATGCTGCAGTGTGGTGGTTCCGCCGGGAGTTACCATGCTGAGCGTCGTCGTACGTGTCGTCAAACGCCCGGCTGAATCAAAGTAATTATAGGAGTCTTGCACGTCATACTCCGGCTCCGGGCCGTACGGCGAGTAATACACATTAGGGTCGCCGTAGTTATGGCGGGTGGCACTGACCAGTTTTCCCTTGGCGTAATCGGTCGCGCTGACGACGACGTTGTTTGTCGTGCCATACACGAATTCCTTGATCGGACGGAAGGTGGTGGGCGCGAGCGGATCGCGACCTTTGACCGTCAGCGGTCGTTCTGCGGCATCGTAAGTGTAGGTCAAGTCGAACATCGAGTTTGCCCCGCTTTGCAGCCGGCTCATGAGATGGCCGCGCGCATCGTAGGCGTACGACGTCACTCCCGACTCCGGTTGGGACTCCCACCGCAGGAACCCTCGGTTGTCGTAGTCGAAAATGCGATTCTGAACCGAGCCGGTGGCCGCCCCCATCTTTACTCCTATGAGTCGATTCGCCAGATCGTAGGAATATGTCGTCGTCACGTCGGCTCCCGTCGTCGAGGTGGAACTCGTCGGGCCTGACTTCTGCGTGACGCTCGAAAGGCGGCCGAGGGAATCGTAGGACTCGGTGACATCGATGCTCTCGACGCCTGTGAGCGACGTCGCGATTTCCGACCTTCGCGTCATCGAGCTGACGCCGGCACCCTGATGCGGAGGCTGAGAGGTCGTCCCAGCGTAAAGGTACTGCGTCGCTTTGCCGTCTGGGGTGGTGATGCCGACCAAACGGCCGAACGAGTCATATGAGAAATCCGTCTCTGGTCCCGTTCCTGACGAGACCCAGTCATTCACCTTGTTCTTTCGGTCGAAGGCATCGTAGCTGGTCGTCCGCGTTACCGTACTTCCGTCCGGTGCCAGGCGGCTTTCGTTGGCCAACCGTCCGATCGCGTCGTAGGTATAGGTGTTCATCAGGTCGCCCTGAGTCTCGGTGACTTTCGCCCCGGCAAACGGCGACACGGCGGCCGCCGTGTAGGCGTATGTCTTCGTCGTGACACCAGGCTGCGCGATGCTGGTCAGGCGGTTCTTTGAATCATAGAAGTACGTAGTCTGAATTCCGGATGCGTCCGTTTGGCTCGTCACCACGCCGGTCGGGTCAACCCCCAGGTTCAGTATGTTGAGGAAAGCGCTCCCGGAGCTGAAGTAATCGGACGTATTGCGAACACCGTGATCGTAGCCATGACGGATCTCGTATGGGGCCGTCCCGGGCAGAGCCATCGAGCAAAGATCGTTGGACGTGCCGACGACTTGTGTATCGCCGCCGTAGCTGAGCTCCTTGATGAGATTTCCGGTCGCGTCGAGTACAGAATCGGTGATCACGTCGTTCGGTCCCGTCACGCCGGTCAAGCTGGCCCGCGCCCGGCTTCGCGTCAGCGTGCCACTGGTGAAACAGTCGTCGCTACGAGAGACCTTGCCGCCTTCGGAGGTCTGCTGATAGTCGAACGTATTCAAGATCCACGGGGCGTCGCCGGCGAGCATCGTGAAACCGCCGGGATTCCCCTGCAGGTAGACGCCTTGAGCAGGGTTGTAATCGGTAAACGTCGTTCGGTTCAGCGTGCCGAGGCCAAAATCGGTCGTAACGGTCTGGCGATAATGCCCCAGCCCGTCGAAACTCGAGTTGAGGATGTCGATGTACTTGGCGCCGTCATCGTTGAACACCGTCAGCGATCCGAGAACCCTCCGGTTAGAAGTACCTGCCCCGGGGTACGGCCCACCATCATCATCGTATGTGAGATACGTGGTGCGCAAGAGTACGCCGTCCGGCCCGTATGTCTGCGACGAGAGATAGCGCGTTCCCGTGCTCACGGTATAAGACGTACCGGTGCGATGGGTGATCGGAAGGCCGTACTCCGCCCCGACCCACGGTTCGCTCTGGGAGCCGTAACAAAAGTACTGAGCGTCGCGCCGCGCGAGCGAGAAGTAGTTCTTCGTGGAGCTCCCATCAGGTCGAGCGACCGTCACGGTGAGCTCGCGATATTGCGTTGCGTTGATGTTGCAATCGAGTGGCGGGTTATAGTCCGAATAGGCGTCCGGATCGCGGTTCTTGTCTGCCTCGGGGAATACGCCTGGATCGGCGATGGTGGGCGTGTATCTCCATTCCTTCCCGTCACGGGTCCGCGTGAGGACGCCCGGTGCTGACGGCGTGGCGGGCGAGGAAATCTCGTTCATGTAGTTTTGATAGGTATAGGCGATGTTTCCGCCCGTCGGCAGTGTGAGAGTCTTCAAACTCCCCTGGCTGCATTGAGCCGGGTCGAGAAAGTAGTCGAACGAATAGTGTGTGCCGTCGGGCAGGAGGATGCTGGCGAGGAGTGGAACGGCGTAGCTCGGTTGGGTTCCCGGTCCGATGCTGTAGCACTCCGTCGTATCCGTGTACAGCGTGGTCGTGCCGTTGTCGGCGTAGTTGAGTTGATACGTCAGAGCGTTTCCTCCGACGCCGGCGAGAATGATTTTGTCCGCCCGGATCTGGTCGAACAAATTTGGATCCGCGTTGAACGTGACCCAGTGAGTGCGGCTCGGCGACGCCGGAGAGCCGCCGGTCGCGTCGGTGATCTTCCAACACGCGGCGGCGGAGTTCGGGCACGGGACGTCGGTGCTCGGCCCGTAGGCGACGCTGACGCTCGGCGCCGCCGGACTATCGAACGGAGTTCGAATCGACTTGAGGAGCCCCGTGGAAGGATCGAAGGAGTGAACCATGCCGTCCGGAAACGCGAGGTCCAGGCTCGTGGAACTGATCGTGAGGCGCAGGTACGTGCCGTCGAGTGTGTACAAGATGTTTCCATTGGGATCCGGCGTGTCGCTCCAATGGAGTGTTGAAAAAAATGGATGCCGGGAGCCGTCCACCGACTCATAGGAGTAACCGAAGCTACCCGAAAGAGGACCGTTCGGAATCCGCATGCGGCCCATGGTGACTCTCCACCCGAGACCCGCGTTGGAGCGGCGATTCGGCACCGGCATTTTGTATCCGGAAATGTTCTCGTGGGTCAGATCGGGTACGAAGTCCCACGGCGTCCCCGTGTAGATGAGGTGCAGACCATACGAGAATCCACCGTTCAACGGGTAAGACTTTGGGCTCAAAGGGATGTTGACGACCAGATTCCCGTTAAAAAGATTGATCGTGTCGATGTCGCCGGTTCCGTACATCCCATTCGGGTTGAAGCCTCGATTGAGGTCCTGTTCGGAGGCCATCGTGACGATCGGGAGCGCGAACAGAAGTAAGAGCGACAGAATCTTAGTGCGCACCTGATCCTCCCGCCGGGACCGGCACGAGGACGTATTCCATCCACGGTTGGTAGATGGCGAAGACCAGATCGCCGGGAACGAGAACGTCGGGTCCGTGCGGTGTATCGCCGATCGGCGTGAGAGCGCCAAGGCCGAGAGTGACGCGACCGTCGTTCCGGCCGTCGGCGTCGGAGGCCCGGCCATCGACCGCATTCGCACTCCAGGCGCCGAGCGGCGGCCGCACGATCATGGCGTCAATTCCGGGCCGAAGAAATGCGACGCCGCGCCGGTCGGCCGCGACGAGCGGCGACGACGTCATCTGACGAGGGCGGCCGCCCGGAGGAGCGGTCACGAGATACGCTCCGGAGCTCAGATCAACGATCAGCCAGATCGAGTCGAGATCGAGAGGAGCTGTCTCGATCGAGATGTCGGCGGTACCCGCTGCCGTGGACCGTACGATGCTGGACTGCCGGCTCCATGCCTCGATGCCGGATAACGGAGTCTTGCTGCCGTAGCCGCAGATGAATACTCGGCCGGAGGCCGACAAACCGGTGATCGAAATGGTTTTCGGGGTGAAGGTTGCTGTGACAGCTGCTGCCGGAGCAGCCGCGGCGAGACAAGAAAGCACCACGACGACCAGCCTTGCGAATGGTGCCACGGCGGATATGTGCGTGCGGATCGCTTTGGACATCGGCATGATTTCGCCTCGCGCTACTGCAACGAGAGCAGCACGAGGATCTCGCCGATGCCTGCGTCCAGCGGCTCGAGCGCCTTGCCGATGATGGTCCCCGGGCGGTGCATCTGGATTCCGGCCACATCGACGGGCACCGAGCGCATCGCAGTCCCGGCAACGTCGCTCGTCACCAGCAGGTCGCCGACCCTGATCCGGTTGCGCGAAGCGTCGACCTTCACTCGGACGCGTCCGGTCGTAGCAATCTGGGCCTTATCAGCGGCCTCCGTCCCCAAGACGATGCCGGGATGTGCGGACACGACGCCGGCGACCGTCGTGTCGTACGCGGTTTTCGACGGTCCGACCTCGCTGCCCTTAGCCGGATTGAGTACGACGACGGTGCCTGGAGGAAGCACCTCCGTTGCCGGCACCCATTCGGCCACATCCTGAAAGACCGCGTTGATCACCTTCGCTCCGGTGATCGTGCCGCTGGTGGTGATGTCTCCCGTGTAGGTGTCGATTGCAACCTTGGAGTTGAACGGCTGGCTCGGATCGTCAGCCGTGTTGTACCCGATGCGAAGAAACCGGTGAGTATCGCTTACCGATGAACCGACGATCCCAAAGTCGCTTATGTATAAATTCGGTTGATCTGAAGGTCCTTGGAGTGCGGCAGTAAACCCGAAGTATGCCGTGGCGCCCGTCCCGTTGAAACTCGTGTTCGTACCTAGGAATAGGCCCGGCTTGTTGCCCAACGAGCCCGCATTGCCCAGGACCCCGATCTGTTGCCCAAGGCCAACGCCACCGGCCACCGACAGAGCGGCTTTCGCGGCTCCTTGAATGCCGATCCCGACATTGCCGCCCATCGGATTGAGAAGAATGTCGTAGCGGCTACCGAGGGAGTTGCTGGCGGTCGCTTGCAGCCAGGCGCCAAGCTGCGTCGTTCCGGCGATGCCGAAGTCGAGAACACCCGCGCCAGCCGCCTGGCTGAGCCGGAGAATTCCGGTCTGAGTTGCTCCGCCTGTCGCGGGCCAACCTATGCCGGGCGATTTGACATCGAGGGCTAGGCCGGGGGTGGTGGTGCCGACGCCGAGTTGTGCCGGGAAGCTGAAGTTGCCGCCCGAGCAGCACGCTCCGAAATTGCCCGACGCGATATTGTTGGCGCTGACACTGGCGACGGCGCCAGACGAGAGGGTAGTTTGGTCGGGAAACCGAATCGATTGCGCGTAGACCTCTCCATTGACCGTCAGGGAAGAGCTTGTCGGTGACGTTCCTATTCCTACGTTGCCGGCGAAGTAGTTCCTCGCCGTATTCGCGTTCTGGTAAATGCCGTAGTCATTCGTCACGGAGGCGGCAGCGCTGTCGAGGTATAGGCCATATCGCGTCGTCGCATTGCCGTTTACCAGGCTGTAAATGCCATACTGTGTGCCTACTTGGCCGCCGGCGCTTGCCCAATTGAATATTCCGTATTGCGCCGTCGCCGTCGCCCCCACGCTTACCGCTCCCCAGGTATTGAGATTGATGATTGTGTCGACCGTCCCTCCGTCGGTCTCGGTAAACGCCGACACCCCCATGATGTTTGCGAGATGCGCCGAAGTGTTCGCGTTGTACGCCCAACCGAGGTTTCCGGTGAGACTGTTTACAGAACCGCTACCGTAGTTCTCGGCGTAGCCGTCGGCGCCGCGCACATCAAAGATAGAGTACGTGTTCAGCGGATCCGTCTTCGCCCAGGCAACGTGCCCGATACGAGTCGCACCACTGGCCTGTGCGGCGGTCGGCTTGACGAGAAGATCCTCCTCGCTCGCGGCCTGCCAGTTCCTGTTGCCGCCGCTCTGCGCCGCCCCGCCGGTCGTATCGGCATTCGTCGTCGATATGTGGAACGGATAGTACGGCGCCATGATCCCGATCCCGACATTGCTCCCGGCGATCGTCATCGTCGGCGCAGCCGAGCCCTGGCCGAGATGGATCTTCCCCCCCTCGCTGCGGAGGATCAGGTCATTTGCCACGGACCCGGTAAAGAAGGCGTTGGCTGAGGTGGCAAGGCCGAGATAGCCCTTGATCGATCCCGAGTTGCGGAAGTTGATCGCGGGGTTGTTTGAGCCGTCAACCGCGATGCCGTCCATGCTCGTCGCCGTGAACACATGGAACTGGCTCGAAGGCGTGCCGGTCGTCATCACTCCGACCTTCCCCGTTCGGGCGATGTCAGCCGTCGTCGAGTTGCCTCCCGGGGTCCATTGCGCCTGCATTACGCCTGCAGACACCAGCAGTATCGCAAACAGAATCACGTGAGTCACACTGAGGCACCGATTGCGCACAAAATCCTCCGCCGCCGGCGGTCTGCCGGCCGATTGAAATCGCTGGTTATAGGGACAACACACGCGCCGCGGCGAACCGGTTCGACGCCGCCCGCCATTAGGACACAGGTCCGCCGCTAATTCACCGGCTGGGGCACTTGCAGGTGTTTATCGTTGGTTGTGACCGGTTGCGAAACAAAGTAAGTCATGGGTGTATGTCTGTCAACACAAACTCGGAGGATTGATGACGACATCACATGGGGATGTGGCATTTGACACACATCCATTAAAGGAAGGAGGCCCTCAAGACTAGCTGCTGGCGCCGAGCGAGAACGAACAGGAACGCCCTGACGCCGCAGCGAATATGGCACTGCCGACCGCGAGCGAGACGAGGCACGAGATGACGACGAGGGGGAGCCCGTCCCCACTCACCCCGCCAGCACCACTTTCGGCTTCACTTCCACCGGCCCCCCCTCGCGCAGCACGTTCGACACCTCGGCGATCGCCACGAGCTGATCGTGCGGGTTGCCGAGCGCGATCAGGTCGGCGACGTGCAACGGCACGGGAGGCGTGAGAATGAACGACTGTCCGCTCATCAGCTTCGCCTGTTGCGGCCAGTCGATGCGGATCTTCTCGAGGGGAAGATCGATGTCCGAGAGCGGCTGGTACTGCGGCGGCGCGAGGATCGCGTCGGCGGCGGAGGCGTCGAGAGCCCCGAACGCAATCGCATCGTCGACGCGGAACTTGCCGATCGCGGTGCGGCGCAACGCCTTCAGGTGCGCGGGAACTCCGGCCGCCGCGCCGAGGTCGTGCGCGAGTGAACGGACGTACGTGCCGGCCGAGGAACGGACGCGAAACTGCGCCGTCGACCCGTGAACGCCGGTGATCTCGAACTCGTAGATCGTCACCTGCTTCGGCGTCAGCTTCACTTCCAGCCCTTTGCGCGCCATCTCGTACGCACGGACGCCGTCGATCTTCTTCGCCGAAAACGCCGGCGGCATCTGCTCGATCGCGCCGCGGAATCGTGCAAGGAGCGGCTCGAAGTCGATGTGCTCGACGCTGACTTCCTTCGCCTCGCCGGCCGGCTCTCCCGCCGCGTCGTACGAGTCGGTCGCCCAGCCGAACTGCATGGTCCCCTCGTACGTCTTCTCCATCCCCATGAGGTACGCCTGCAGCCGGGTCGCCTTGCCGATGCAGAGGATGAGGAGACCGGTCGCGAGCGGGTCGAGCGTCCCGGTGTGTCCGGCCTTCTTCACGCCGATCCGGCGCCGGACTTTTTCGACGACGTCGTGGGAGGTGATCCCGGTTTTCTTGTCGACAAGGAGGATGCCGTCGAATCGTGCTTGACGAGGTTGCATTCGTGGCGCGGATTCTACCGGCTATCCTGATCGCGTGATCCATTGGACGGCCAACCCCGCGATCCACTCGTTCTTCGAGATCCTCGGATACGTCGCGGCGGTGCTCGTCTACATCGTGCTGCGCCGCCGCCGCGGAGACACGGTCGCCGACCAGACGCGCGCCGCTGTCTTCGCGGGAGCGGCAGCCGGCGCGCTGATCGGAAGCCGGCTGCTCGTCTGGCCGACGGGCAAGACGATCGTCGGCGGACTGGCGGGTGGCCTCCTCGGCGTCGAGCTCGCGAAGCACCTCCTCGGCGTCAAACGCTCGACCGGCGATCTTTTCGTGCTGCCGCTGATCACGGCGATGTCGATCGGCCGCATCGGCTGCTTTCTCACCGGCCCGATCGATCATACGGAGGGGAATCCGACGACGCTGCCGTGGGGCATCGCGATCGGCGATCCGGTGAGGCGGGATCCGGTCGCGCTCTACGAGATCGCGTTCCTGCTCCTGCTCGTGCCGATCACCGAATGGGTGCGGAGGAGGTCGCGGCACAGCGGCGACGCATTCGCGACCTTTCTCGCCTCGTACTTTGCGTTCCGGCTGCTGGTCGACTTCATCAAACCCGACCCGCCGCCATTCTTCCTTCACCTGACGACGATTCAGTGGGCGTGCGTTGCCGGCCTGATCTACTATGCTCTCGTCTTCTCCAATGACGAGCGCAGTGCGGCCGTACCTCTACTACGACGCCGTCGTGTCGATCTGCCCGACGTGCTTCCGCAAGACTGACGGCAAGATCGTCTTCGA
>DASYSN010000244.1:0-7572 GCA_036003305.1 Thermoanaerobaculia bacterium | reverse complement strand
CTGCGACTTGTAGCTGTCGTCGGCCTCGAAGGCGTACTGCGAGTAGCGCGAGGCGCCGAGGAACGCCCAGACCCAGCCGTTGTTCGGCATCGAGTGCGAGAGTGACTCGAAGCCGCGGGCGGCGTTGTCGAATTCGCCGGCGAAGTAGTTCGTCAGGGCGTTGCGGAGCTGGGAGCGGTAGTCGCCGAGGGCCATGTCGGCCGCCGCGACCGGCCGCGGAGTGACGGACGCGGTCTGCACCGGTTTTGAAGGAACGCCGGGAGCCATCGCCGACTCGGCGAACACCGAGGCGTTCTGCGCCGAGGCGAGCGCGGCGTTCAGGTCGTCGTTCGACTTCGCGGTGTTCGCCTTCGTGTTCGCGTCGGCGAGCAACTGCATCGCCTGGATGTACTGCGGCGAGCCGCCGGCCTTGCGATTGCGTGCGCTGCCGAGGCTTGCGTTCGCGGTGGCGATCGCCGCCTGGACGCGCTGGCGCAGGCCCGGATCGATCGACGGGCCGGCAGGAACGGGAACCGGCGCGGGAGCGACCGGCTGCGGAGCGGGACGCTGCGCGACCTGCGGTTGCGGCTGCGGCGTTGGCTCGGGAGGCGGAGCGCTGGCGGCTTCGAGCTTGGTCTTCGCGCGCTGCATCAGCGCGTTGAGGTCGCCGAGGTTCGTGTCGCCCGGGCCGGAGGTCTTTTCGAAATCGGACACCGCCTGCTCGAACTTGCCGGTGTTGAGGTACGCGACGCCGCGGTAGTAGTACGGGTGATAGGTGATGAAGATCGCGCCGTACGTCCGCTCTTTGTCGCCCTCTTTCGGATGCGCCGCGATGGCGGCCGACATCTTCTGGACGACGACGCTCCACTGACCTTTGTTCGCGGCGTTGATGCCGGCGTCGTAATCGTCGTACCACGAGGCGAAGGCGCCGGTGGCCGTGAAGACGAGGAGAAGCGCGATGGAGAGTCTGCGAACGGGGATCATTGACCGATTTCCTTCGTGAGGTTGTCGATGTCGACATCGCCTACCGCGACGTTTTCCGATGTCTTCTTTCCGGCTTCGATGTTCACGGTGACTGTCTTCGGTCCTTTCGGTCCGGCGACTGTGACCTGGTAGGTTCCGGGCGGAAGGTCGAAGCGCCGCGGCAACGACGTTTCGTCATCGGAGAGCGGCACTATCTTCTGATCGGAACCGACGATCTTCTCGATGTCGCCCCACGGCGCCGCCGAGAGAAGCAACTGTCCCTTCCCTGCCGCGATCGGCGCGGAGGCGGTCGTGGTGACCTGCGTCGCCGAGGGGACGTTCGTCGCGACGGCGGCCGGAGCCTGCTTCTTGAACATGAAGTACGCACCGGCGGCGATCACGATGACGACGACCGCGGCGATCGCCGCGAACATTCCCATGTTGCTCTTCTTCGGACCAATGGCACCCGGCGACATCTGGCGTTCGAGGACGGTCGGCTCGGCTGCTGTCTGCGGCCCCCACTTCTGCTCGACCGCGGTCGGAGCGGCGGCGCCGAAGTTCTCCATGACGGTCGCTTCGTCGGCGGCGGCTCGGGTGCCTGTAGGCCCTACAGTCTTTCCGACCATCGTCGGCTGCGTGAGGCCGCGCTCCATGATGGTCGCTTCGTCGGCGGCCGACCTCGTTCCCGTCGTCGGCGACGGCGAGGTGAAGGAGGCGGCGGTGACTTTCGGGAGGTCGGCGAGCGTCTGCGCGCCGGAGAGGGTGATCATCCGCTCGCCGAGGCCGAACTTGGTGTCGGGCGGGATGGTGTTGCGGATCGCCTCGAGCGCGTGCTCGAACTCGGCGGCGGTGGCGTAGCGGGCGTCGCGCGACTTCTCGAGCGAGCGCATGATGATCGACTCGAGCTGCGCCGGGATCTTGACGTCGGGATTCGTCGCGATGATCGGCGCCGGCTTCTCGGTCACGTGTTTGAGGATGTAGCCGTGCGGGTTGGTCGCCTGGAACGGCGCCTTGCCGGCGAGCATCTCGTACATGACGATGCCGAAGGAGTAGAGGTCGGAGCGTGGGTCGAGGTGCTCGCCTTCCTTGAGGAAGCCGGCCTGCTCGGGCGAGGCGTATTTGAGCTTGCCGAGGAACATGCCGGTCTGCGTCAGCCCCTGGCCGCCTTCACTTTCGCCGAGCTGCTTCGCGATGCCGAAGTCGATGACTTTGACGGCGAGTTTCCCCTGCCGGTCCTGCGACAGCATGATGTTCTCGGGCGAGATGTCGCGGTGGATGAGGCCCATGGAGTGGAGGTGCTCGAGGCCGGCGAGCGCCTGCATCGAGATCTCGACGCCGAGGCGCGCTGGCACCGGCCCGTTCTGCGCAATCCACTTCTGGATGTTGGTGCCGTCGATGAACTCCCAGACCATGTAGTAGGAGCCGTCTTCGAGCTGGGCGAAGTCGTAGAGCATCGCCAGGTTTTTGTGTTTGATCATGGTGGAGGTGCGGGCTTCCTGGAGGAAGCGCTGCATCCCCTGATCGTCGGCCGCGACGTTGGGCCGCATGATCTTGATGACGCGCAGCTCGTTGAGGTGGATGTGGCGGACCTTGAAGATTTCGCCCATGCCGCCGACGCCGAGACGGTCGAGGATCTGGTACTTGCCGTCGATCAGCCGCGAGGCGTAGGTGCGCTGAAACAGCGTCACCCGTTCACCGCAATGCGGACACTGGTCGCTTTCGGCAGCGATCTGTTGTTTGCACCGCAGACAGGCGATTTGACTCATATACGAGGGCTCCTAGTGGTCACGTAAGACATAGCTGCACGACGGGTCCGCTCCGAAGCGGACGACGTCGCCGGCCTTGAGGTTCGCGCGTTCGACACGGGTGTTGTTCACGTAAGTACCGTTTGCGGATTTCAAATCTTCCAGCACGGGCGCGGCGCCGCCGAGGGTGATCTTGGCGTGGCGGCGGGAAACGGCCGGGTGCGACAAAACGATCGAGCACGTACGGTCGCGTCCGACCATGACTTCACCGGCGAGCGGGTACTTTTCGGCGATCTCGTTCTTCGCGCTGACGAGCGCCCAGCGCTGGTCGCGGGAGGGAGACGGCATCGCGGCGAAGAGGTTGCCGGGATTGATCATGGGCGAGGAGACAGGGTGCGCCGTCGCCGCCACACGGCCGCTCGACGAACGCATCGGCTGGCGGGCGTTGTACTCCTCGAGCGCCTCGAAGAACTCGCGGGCGCTGTCGAAGCGGTTCTCCATGCGCGGCTGCATCGCCTTGAGGACGATCGCCTCGAGATCGCGGTCGATCTCGGGACGAACGGTGCTCGGTGCTGGCTTGTCGCCGCGGTAGATGGCGTCGATCAGCTTCGGAAGCGAGCGGCTGTTGAACGGGAGCTGGCCGGTCAGCATCTCGTAGAGGACGACGCCGGCGGAGTAGACGTCGGCTTTCGCGCCGGCGTCCTTCGGCTCGCGGATCTGCTCGGGCGACATGTAGTGCGGCGTGCCGAGGAGGAAGCCGGACTTCGTGAGCACCGTCTGGCTGGAGGTTTGGGCGTTGTCCTTGATCTTGCCGATGCCGAAGTCGGTGACCTTGACCGCGCCGCCGTTCTTCTCGCGGATGAGGTTCGCCGGCTTGATGTCGCGGTGGATGATTCCTTTGCCGTGCGCGTAGACCATCGCCTCGAGGAGGCACTGCGCGATGGAGATGGCGTCGCTGAGCGGCAGGGCGCCTTTCTCCGCGAGCAGGACGTCGACCGGCGTCCCTTCGACGAACTCCATGATGAGCACGGCGCCGGTGTCGTTGTTGATGAATTCGTAGAAGCGGGTGATGTAGCGATGGCGCAGCTTCGCGAGGATCTGCGCTTCTTTGACGAACCGCTTGCGCGCGGTGATGTCGCCCGCGAGCTCATCGGACATCACCTTCAGCACGATCGGGTAATCGACCGGCAGGACCTCCGCGGCCGGAGTGATGGTCCTGCCGACGAAGACGTGGCTCATCCCTCCTTCGCCGATCTCACGGTCGATGCGGTAACTGCCGATGACGGTTCCGATCATTTGAGGTCACCCATGGCGTCCCACATCGCGGCGTCAGTGCAAAGAGGGACGAAGAGAAATCGGTGCGAGCCGACACGAACGACGTCGCGGGCGTTGAGGTCGCGACGCGGCTCGATCTCGCTCTCGTTGACGTATGTGCCGTTGGTCGAGTTGTGGTCCATCAGGATGAAGCGTCCCTCTTCCGGCCGGAAGACGAGGTCGGCGTGATGCGACGACGCCTGATCGTCGTTGACGACGATGTCGCTGCGGCGATCGCGGCCGATGACGTTCTTCCCCATCCGCACGGCGTACGACTCGCCGCGCGCGCTGCCGTTGAGACCGACGAGCCAGCCGACGACGTAACGGGCGGGCTGCAGGTCCTCCGCGGAGATCTTCTGCACCGCGACGGTCCGCTCCATCGGGACGGGCGCGTGGCCGGTCGCGGTGTCGCGGCGCGGGATCAGCGGCGTCGGGGGAGGGAGCGGCCGCGCCGGCGAAACGGGAACGGCGGTGCGGGGCTGCGACTCCTGCACGCGCGCCGGGCGCACGATCGGAACGTCGGCGTCCTCGGGATCCTGCGGGCAGTAGGGACAGAGGTCCCACGACTCGTCGATGAAATGCCCGTTTTCACATCTCTTATCCGCCACTGTCATCCTCACGCGTGAAAAGCGACGGCAACTGCGTTGCGGCCGCCGAAGTAGATGATGTCCCCGTCGCGCAGGAAACGTTTGTCGATCTTCTGGTCGTTGACATAGGTGCCGTTGGACGAGTTCCGATCGATGAGCAGGACTTTGCCATCGATCGAGACCACCTCCGCATGGAGCCGGGAGACCTTGGGATTCTCCAATACGATCTCACAAATCGTACGCTCCCGCCCGATGCGGATGCCGGAGCCGCCGAGCCCGAGTTTTTCGCCGGCGCGGGCACCGTTGAGGATGGTGAATTTGCCGAGGATCTGCTTCGCGAGGGCGAGTTGCTCGTCGCGTCCGGTCGGGATGACGGTCTCCAGCGTCTTCACTTTCAGCAGGTCGGGCGGGACACGGTTGCCGCGCACGGCAACGATGCCCAGCACGATGACGAGGGCGACGATCGCCACGACGACCGTGGTCGCAATCGGGTGGAGCAGCCAGAACGGGGTGTCGCGCAGCGCGCGATCGACGTCTCCGCTGAACCGGATCACGTCGGGCGAGTTCGCGAAAAGGCGCGCCGCAACGTCGAGGTTGCGCCGCGCCACGATCCAGTTGCCGTTGTGCGCCGCGTCGAGCGCCGCACGGTAATAGCGATTGAAGTCGCCGTCGGCGTTGGTCGGAATGTGCGCCGAAGCGAGCATCGCCTTCGCCACGTTGATCGGGACGAGGAACTTGATCTGCTCCGCTTCGGCGTGTCCCCACGTCGAGATGCCGATGACTTCGCCGTCTTTGTCGACCGCCGGGCCACCCGAGTTGCCGCGGTAGATCGCGACGTTCGACTGGAGGACCGGAACGTTGTTCACGTTGCGCTTGATGGCGGTGATGGTTCCAGGGTTGAAGGTCGCCTCGAGGTCGCTGTCGTGCGAGAGCCAGCCGCCGATCACTTCGTCGGTGCTGCTGGCGACCGCCGGATAGCCGATCGCCCAGATGGAGTCGCCGACGCGCGCCGTGTCGCTGTCGCCGAGGGGAAGCGTCGGGAGGTTCACGTGCTCGATCGAGACGACCGCGAGATCGGTCCCGCGCTGCGCGAGCTCGGGCGAGTAGCTCTTGATGGTGAACGGCAGCGTCTCGCCGTTCGAGAGCTCCACGTTGTTGACGACGTTGACCGACTCGAGCCGGCCGCTCTTCGCGATGATGTCGATGAGGGAGTCGAGGCCCGCGCCGCGGTGGCGATTCCGCAGCTCGTCGATCGGGAAGTGCTTCACGAGCGCGGCGATCGCACCGTTGCGTCGGAGGTCGTGCTCGAGTGCGGAGCGGTCGCGGGTCGGAGCGACGACGTGGCCGCTGGTGAGGATGAGGCCGTTCGGGTGGATGATGAAGCCGCTGCCCGATCCGCCGGCTCCGGTGTCGACGGCGAGCTGGTCGGCGTCGACGTTGCGCGCGTTGGCCGTCAGCTCGCCCGCGACCTCGGCGATGGCGACGCGCGGATAGCGAAATTTCGCGGTGGCGTAGGCGCTGATGCGGACGACGGCGGGCTTGACCCCGTACGCCATCTTTCCGACCTCATCCAGATGTGTCGACTTGCGGCAGGAAACCGTGAGGAGGAGGGCAAACAGCGCGAGGGGGACCGACCGTCGGGACATGTGTTAACGGGAGAACAGGAGCCAGGCGCCCGCGGCGCCCAGGAACAGCACTAATAGAAGGAGCCAACGGACGGGAGACATTCCGCCGGAAGCAGTAGCCGGTTGCCGGTTGCCGGTTGCCGGATCAGCCTCTCGCACCGTTTCGTCGAAGGCGGCCGGATCGATGTCCTGGGTGTCGTCCATGTGGGGATCGTCGATGATCGTGGCGTCGCCGTCGGGTGCGCGCTCGATTTTCGCGACGATGACGGTGACGTTGTCGGGCGCGCCACGCTCAATGGCGAGCTTGACGAACTCGTCGCCGGCCTGGTGAATCGGCATCGAGGTCGCGACCTGCTTCATCTCCCCCTCTTTGACGAGGCCGTGCAGGCCGTCGCTGCAGAGGATGAAGATGTCGCCTTCCTGCAGCTCGAACGGCCCGCGAACGTCGATCTCGACGTCTTCGGTCACGCCGATCGACCGCTGCAGCACGTTCCGCCGCGGGTGGTTCTCGGCTTCGCTCGCTGTGAGCAGCCCTTCGCGCACCATCGACGCGACCAGCGAGTGGTCTTCCGTGAGTTGCTCGATCTCGTCGCCGCGTACGCGGTAGATGCGCGAGTCGCCGACGTGCGCAAACCAGGCGGCGTTGCCGCGAAGGGCGAGCGCGCTGGTCGTCGTGCCCATGCCGCGCAGATCGGGATTGGACTGTGCCTCGGTGAAGACGCGCGCGTTCGCCCGCGTCATCGCGTCGCGCAGAGCGGCAGCGACGTCCTGGGTCTCGCTGCCGAGGTATTGCGCCTTGACGGTCTCGCCGGCGAGGCGGGCAGCGGTGGCGCCGCCGCGGTGTCCGCCCATGCCGTCGGCGACGACGAGCAGCCGTCCGCCGGGGTGATGCGCGTGAAGCTCCTCGTCGGGCGTCGTGTACGTCCCGAAGTCCTGATTCTCGGAGCGCACTAGACCGACATCGGTCCGGAGTACGGCGCGAACGACAAGGCCACCGGACGCGCCGGCTTGCTCTGACGCAGTATCAGACGCAGTATCACTCATGGGGCGGCAGACCTATGCTGAGAGAGAAATTATACGTTATTCGACGTTGGCCCTCAGCGGCCCGAAGTGTAGCCGAGAGATATAATTGGCGCTTCGAGAATGGAACAACTCCAGATCCATTACGTGGACATGGGCGTGCCGCGGATCGCGGACCTGAAAGGCGAGATGGCGATTGGCCGGACCGAGGGCAACGACCTCGTTCTGAACCATCCATCAGTCTCACGGAAGCACGCCAAGCTCGAATCGCGCGACAACCGCTGGTGGGTCGTCGACCTGAAATCGACCAACGGGGTCAAGGTCAACGGCAACCTGGTG
>DASYSN010000243.1:0-2139 GCA_036003305.1 Thermoanaerobaculia bacterium | reverse complement strand
GGGTCCTTCGTCTCGCGCGTCACTCCGGCCGCCCGCATCGCCGCCGAGTTCGCGACGCCCGCGTGCCCGTCGACCCGTTTCAGCCACACCGGGTGATCGGGGATGGCGGCATCGAGCGGCGCGGCGGTGGGGAACTCCTTGACCGTCCACCGGTTCTGGTCCCAGCCGCGCCCGCGCACCCACTCGCCCTTCGGGATGGTCGCCGTGCGCTCCTTCACGCGCGCGATCGCCTCCTCATACGTCGCCGCCCCCTGCAGATGCACGATGTCGAGCGAGAGACCGAGGCCGTAGAGGTGCCCGTGCGCGTCTGTGAGGCCGGGGAGGACCGTCGCATTCGGAACGCCGATCTCGTTCGTGTTCGGGTGCGCCTTCCGGATCGCGTCGGGCGAGCCGATGTCGCGGATCACGCCGTCGCGCACGTAAATCGCGACGTTCTTCTCCGGCGTCTGCTGCGGGCCGACGGCGACCGTGCCGCCGATGAGGATCAGATCATTGTGCGTCTTCGGTGTCGTCATTGGTTGTTTCGCGCATGCCGCGAGCAACAGAATGGCTGCCATCCGGCAACCGGCAACTGGCCACCGGCAACTCATCACGCTTCTCCCCATTTCAGCTTGTTCCGTAGCACGTCGAAGTAATTCTTGTCCGGCGACTGCACCAGGAGGATCGGATGCGCCGACTTGCGGACGCAGATGCGGTCGTCCGGCGTGACCGGAATCCCCTCCTGGCCGTCGAGCGTGAGATAGATGTCGTGACCTTCGACGTCCCTGGTGATCGCGATCTCGACGTCCAGCTCGTCCGGCAGCACGATTGGACGGTTCGTCAGCATGTGCGGGCAGATCGGCGTCAGCACCACCGCGCCCATCGTCGGATAGATGATCGGGCCGCCGGCGGAGAGGTTGTAGGCGGTCGATCCGGTCGGCGTCGAGACGATCAGCCCGTCGCCGCGGAACGTCGAGACGAAGTTCCCCGCCACCGTCACCTTCATCTCGATGATGCGCGCCACAGCGCCCTTGTTGATCACCACGTCGTTGAGCACGCGGTAGCGCGCCGAGTCGTCGCGTTGTGGGCCGCGGATCGAGACGTCGAACGTCACGCGCGGCTCCACGAAATGCTCGCCCGCGAGCACCCGCTCCAGCATCTCGGGGAACTCCTCGACGCGCACCTCCGTGAGGAAGCCGAGCGTCCCCATGTTCACGCCGAGGATCGGGACGTGCTCCGGCGCGTGCCTCGCGACCGAGAGGAGCGTCCCGTCGCCGCCGAACGTGATGAGGAGCTCCGCCGCGGCCGCGAGCTCCGCCTTCGGGCAGGAGCGGAGGCCGTCGCCGAGCGCTTCCGCCGTGACGTCGTCCCAGATCACGCTGAACCCGCGCGCGCCGAGGTCCTCGCCCACGCGCCGCGCGTAATCGAGCGCCGCCGGCGACGTCGCCTTCGCTGTGATGGCGATCATCTGCATGGCGGGAGAGTTTATGCGAGCGCGCGCTGCACGTGCTCTGCTTCGATAGTGACGCGCTCGCCGGCGCGTTCCGGGCCGGAGAAGAGGATCGGGTGCATCACCTTCTCGAGAATGGCGCGGAGGGCGCGGGCGCCGAGGCGCTGGCGCACGGCGGCGCCGGCGATCTCGAGGAGCGCTTCGCGGGTGAAGTCGAGCTGGATCTGGTCGAGGGCGCAGAGCCGCTGGTACTCCGGGATCATCGCTTCGCGCGGCTCGGTGAGGATCGACACCAGCTCGTTCGCGCCGAGCGGGTCGAGGCGGACGCGGACCGGGAGGCGGCCGAGGATCTCGGGGAGGAAGCCGTACTTCACGAGATCGTCGTTGGTCGGCTCCCCGCCGCGGCCGTTCTCCTCGCTGAAGAACCCGATCGGTTTCGAGTCCGTGGCCTCACCGAGGTCGGAGAACGCACCGGCGCAGATGAACAGCACGTTCGAGATGTCGACCTCGACGTAGTCGTACTTGTTCCAGTGGGCGGTGACGTTCATCGGGACGAAGAGCTTCTCCCCTTCCAGGAGCTTGAGGAGCGCCTGCTGCACCCCTTCGCCGCCGATGTCGCGGGAGCCGGCGCCGGTGCGCTGGCCGCCGCCGCGGCGGGCGATCTTGTCGATCTCGTCGATGAAGACGATCCCGTTCTCCGCCGCGTCGAC
>DASYSN010000242.1:0-1808 GCA_036003305.1 Thermoanaerobaculia bacterium | reverse complement strand
CAACATCGTCCGCTGGGAGATGCGCACGCGCCTCTTCCTCCGCACCGCCGAGTTCCTCTGGCAGGAGGGACACACGGCGCATGAGACGGAAGCCGAGGCGCGCGAGAAGACGGAGCAGATGCTCGGCGTCTACGCGCGATTTGTGGAGCAGTTCCTCGCCATGCCGGTGCTTCGCGGACGCAAGAGCGACAGCGAGCGCTTTCCCGGCGCGGTCGACACGTATTCGATCGAAGCGATGATGGGCGACCGCAAGGCGCTGCAGTCCGGCACGTCGCACTTCCTCGGCCAGAACTTCGCGAAAGCGAGCGAGATCGGCTTCCTGGGACGCGAAGGCGTTCGCGAGCTCGCCTGGACGACGTCGTGGGGCATGTCGACGCGCCTCATCGGCGGACTCGTGATGACGCACTCCGACGACAACGGACTCGTCCTCCCGCCGCGCATCGCGCCGGCGCACGTGGTGATCCTACCGATCTTCCGCGGCGACGACACGCGCCAGCGCGTCCTCGATTACGTAAACGCGATCGCCGGCGAGCTCCGCGCGCAAAAGTACGAAGGCCGCGACGTGCTCGTCGAAGTCGACCTGCGCGACATCCGCGGCGGCGAGAAGCAGTGGGACTGGGTCAAGAAGGGCGTTCCCGTCCGTCTCGAGATCGGACCGCGCGATGCGGACAACAACGCCGTCACGATGAACCGGCGCGACCGCGACACGTCGGAGAAGCAGACCGTGAGCCGCGCCGACCTCGGCGCGACGGTCGTCGCCGCGCTGAACGAGATTCAGCAGGGCTGCTACGACCGTGCTCTGGCATACCGCAAGGAACACACGCGCGCGATCGGCTCGAAAGAGGAGTTCGTCGCGTTCTTCACTCCGAAGAATCCGCAGAAGCCGGAGATCCACGGCGGCTTCGCGGTTTCCCCCTGGTGCGGCTCGGCCGAATGCGAGGCGTGGGCGAAAGACGAGCTGAAGGTGACCATCCGCGTCATCCCGATGGACGAGCTCGAAAGCGGCGGCTTCACCAGCTGCATCGTCTGCGGCAGGCCGAAGGCCGAGACGGCGGTTTTCGCAAAAGCGTACTGAGGCCGGTGAACAGTGGCCAGTGGCCGGAAACGGCCATACGTTGTACGGCACATACTTCGCTTCCCCGTTTGCGATAGAAGGGGGCCTTATGCGTCTGCTCCTGATCAATCCTCGCGCGCCGGAGAGCTTCTGGACCTTCCGCTGGGCAGTCGATCGGGTCCTTCCCGACAAACGCGCGATCAATCCGCCCCTCGGCCTCGCGACGCTCGCCGCTCTCTCGCCGGAGTCGTGGGAGATCGAGATCGTCGACGAGAACGTCGAGCCGATCCCGACCGATCCGGTCGCCGACATCATCGGCGTCTGCGGCATGGGGGTGCAGTTCGCGCGTCAACGCGAGCTGCTGACGCACTTCCGTTCGCGCGGCTTCTTCGTCGTCGCCGGCGGCAGCTACGCGTCGCTCTGTCCGGAAGCGTACGAAGAGATCGCGGACGCCGTGATCGCGGGCGAGGCCGAGTACATCTGGCCCGAGTTCTGCCGCGACTTCGAAGCGGGCGAAGCGAAGCCGCTGTATCGCGAGTGCGGCGAGGTGTCGCTGCACGACTCCCCTCCTCCGCGCTACGACCTCCTGAAGCTCGATCGCTACGCGATGGTCAGCCTGCAGTTCTCGCGCGGCTGTCCGTTCCGCTGCGAGTTCTGCGACATCATCGTGATGTTCGGCCGCAAGCCGCGCACGAAGACGCCGGAGCAGGTCTGCCGCGAGCTCGACGTCCTGCGCGAGAACGGCGTGCGCAAC
>DASYSN010000241.1:0-2674 GCA_036003305.1 Thermoanaerobaculia bacterium | reverse complement strand
GCTTCCAACAATTCTCGCTTCCCGATCTTCTCATTCGCGCCGTGGGCGTCGAGGATCGAGCCGGGGCCGAAGAGCATCGGCTTGCCGAGGGCGCCGAGGTGCGGGACGTCCGTGTTGAACGAGACGACGACTGACTCCGCGCCTTCCGGGACCACCATGTGCTGCGGCGGATTGCCGTGCGTCCAGGTGATCGTGCCGCCGTGTCTCGCGAGAATCGGCTCGAGGCGCGCGCGGATGTCCTCGGGCGTGGTGACGAGGCGGAAGATCATCTCGCACTCCGCCTTCGCCGGAATGATGTTCGGCTTCTCGCCGCCGCGGACGACGCCGACATTCACCGTCGTCTCGCCGAGATTGTCGTCGCGGCCCCAGTCGGTCGCTTTGAAATCATTGATCTCGGCGATCGCCTTCACCATCTTGTTGATCGCCGAGTCGCCGAGGTGCGGGTACGCCGAGTGCGCGGCGACGCCGTCGAAGCGGACGATGCAGGTGAGCGCGCCCTTTGACGCGCGCGCGAACTTCGAGCCGGTCGGCTCGCCGACGATGACGTACTCCGACCCGAGGTCGCGGAACGCCACATTCGCGCTCTTCGCGCCGATCGAGTCGGTCTCCTCGCCGACCACGAAGAGGAACGCGAAGTCGCGAACGTCATTCGCGAGCAGCTTCTCCCCCGCCGCGACCATCGCCGCGATCACACCCTTCGTATCGCACGCGCCGCGGCCGTAGACGTGCGTCTCGTCTTCGCGCGACGCGAACCACGGCGGCACCGTGTCGAGGTGCGAATTGATGACGACGCGCGGACGTCCGCCGGCCGTGGCGAAGAGGTTGAACCGCGACTCCGTCACCTCCTGGCGCCGCGTCGAAAATCCGAGGCGCTGCAACTCGCGATCGAGGAGCTCCGCGTGCGCGAATTCGTCGCCGGTGGTGGACGGGACGTCGATGAGCTGGCGTGCCAGCGCGATGGGGTCGATCAAGCGAGGGCGATCTTATGGAAATCGCCGCCGCCGCGGAAACATGCGCGGCTGCTGCTCGTCGATCTTTCCAAAGAACGCACCGAACTGGCGGTGGATCGCCGCGAGGTCGGGATCGTTCGGGTACTGCTCCCGGAGGTCGCGTGCGAGCCGGTTCGCCTCGGGGCGGTCGTCGCGTCCAATGGCGAGGCCGAGATCGCACAGCGAGTGCTCGCGCGGATCGAGATTCTCCGCGTTCGCAAGCGCCCGGTTGAACTGGTCGCTGGAATGATCGAAGTTGCGGTTGAGCAGCGCGATCTCGCCGAGGCGGAAGTGCGCCTTCGCATTGTGCGGATCGGCGCGGATCGCATCGGTGAACAGCCGGCGCGCCTCCTGCGGATTGTGGTTCACCATCGCGTCGAGCCCTTGCGCGTACAACTGCTCGGCGGTCGGAGTGACCGACGTGGGCGTGGCGGGGGCCGGCGTGGGAGCGGGGACCGGTGCGGGATTCGATGATGCGGTTACTGTTTTCTTCTCATCGACCTGCGGAGGCGCTGCCGTTTCTACTGTCGTTGTCGTCGCTTCAGTCGCCGGCGCCGCGGTCACTGCCATCGTGCTCGTCGACGGCTTCGCGGTTTCGGTCGTGGCGGTCATCGGCGCGGCAGCCGTCACCTTCTGCTGTTCCCTGTCGCGACGCACGAATGCTGCGAACGCAATCGCCAGTACGATGATCGGCCCGATGATGATCGCGTACAGCGGCCATCTGTGCCGCGTCTTCTGAACCGGCGCGCGTTCGATGATCGTCGGTGACGCCGCGGGAATCATCGGCGCCGTCATCGCGGCGGTCATCGGCTCCGTCGGTGCGACCGCCGACAGCCGTTCCAGCGCGGTCGACAGCTCCTTCGCGCTTCCGATGCGTTGCTCGCGATCCTTCCGCAGGCAGCGCTCGATCAGCAGCGCGAGCGCCGACGTGATCGATGGATTCACAACCCTCGGCGGCTCCGGCTCGTCGCGCACGATCCGCGTGATCGTCTCGGTGACCGTCTCGCCGCGGAACGGCAGCTTTCCGGTCGCGGCTTCGTAGAGGACGATGCCGAGGGAGAAGAGGTCGGTGCGCGCGTCGAGCGGCTTGCCGAGCGCCTGCTCCGGCGACATGTAGTGCACCGTGCCGAGGATCATCCCCTGCTGCGTCACGAAGGAGGTCGGCGCGTCCGACGAGATGCTCTCCGCGCCGACGCGTTTCGCGATCCCGAAGTCGAGCACCTTCACGCGCTGGCCACGGACGATGATGTTGTCCGGCTTGATGTCGCGATGGACGATCCCCTGCTCGTGCGCCTCCGCGAGCGCCTCGGCGACACCGCGTCCGATCCGGCAGACTTCGCTCTCCGGCAGCGGGCCCCGCGCGATGATGTGCGAGAGCGGCTCGCCGTCGACGAACTCCATGACGATGAACGTCTGCCCCTCGGCTTCTTCGAACGAGTGGATCGTCGCGATGTTCGGGTGGTACAGCCCCGCGGCCGTGCGCGCCTCGCGGCGCATGCGCGCGACCGCCTCCGAATCGGAGGCGACTTGCGACGGAAGGATCTTGACCGCGACCGTGCGTCCGAGGCGCGTGTCCTCCGCCTTCCACACCTCGCCCATCCCGCCGGCGCCGACGCGCGCGATCAGCTTGTAGGCACCGAGCATCTGATCGGGAGCGAGCATGTGCGAATTGTAGGTCAGCGCCG
>DASYSN010000240.1:0-24652 GCA_036003305.1 Thermoanaerobaculia bacterium | reverse complement strand
TGCTTCGACTTGTCGACCTCGTAGACGCGGCTCCCCTCGATGCCGGCGCGCGACGCCTCCTGCAGCAGCGCCTGGCGCAGCGACGCGTCCTTCAGCGGCTCGAACTTGTTGAACAGCGGATCGAAGAGGATCGGCGTCAGGATGATCCCGATGAAGGCGACGACCACGCTGCCGATCCAGACGGCGATCCACCAGCGTTTGATCTTCCGGATCGCGAGCAACGCCAGGGCAACGAGGACGCCGCCGATGAGAACGTTCACGCCCCACTCTTTCCCGAAGTCGCCCATCCATGACGCGAAGCTCTGGTTCGTCAGGTCGAACTCGTGCGGGACGTGGAAGCCGCCGTAATACGAGAGCGGGAACTCGATCAGCGTCGTGACGATCGCAAACAGGACGTAGTAGACGAATGCGGCGATGAATCGCTTCCGTCCGATCCGCTGCGCCCACTCACGCAGTCGCTTCGAGAGTCCGCTCGCGAGGACGAACGCGAGCATCGCGAAGCCGAACGCGGTGTCGACGAAGTAGAGCGTGTCGATGATCCGCGAGTGCCGCCGCATCTCCGGCGTGACGGTGACCTCGAACCGCTTGTCGGCGGACTTTGCGGCCGGAGCGCCGGAGCCGCCTTCGGCGGCGTGGGCCGGCTGAGAGCCGGCCCCTACACAGATCGCGAAGATACCGAGAGCGAGGAGCGTCCGGATCACGGGCGAAGTATAGGTTCTAGGACCTGAGCGCTTCGACCGGCTCGAGGCGCGAGGCGGAGATCGACGGGTACAACCCGGCGAGCAAACCGATCGAGATGGCGAAGCCGCTCGCGAGGGTGATGCCGAACATCGAGAGAGGCAGACCCGCCGGGAACGCCTGCGAGATCAGCTTCACGACGACGATCCCGCCTCCGACGCCGACCATCGCGCCGACGACCGAGAGGGTGATCGACTCGATCAGGAACTGCACGAAGATCTCGCTGCCGGTCGCGCCCATCGCCTTGCGCAGGCCGATCTCGAACAGGCGCTCGGAGATCGAGATCCGCAGCACCGAAAAGATCCCGACGCCGCCGATCAGCAGCGACACGCCGGCGATCGAGAAGAAGATGATGCGCCAGTTGCCCAGCTCCGTGGAGATGTTGCCGCGCTCTTTGAGGATCTCTTTGCCGACGTCTTCGATGTGGACGTCGTTGATGCCGTTGTGCGCGCGCGTCATCGTGCGCGCCGCCTCGTCCTCGGCGTCGACCGACTTCTCCGGCTGCACCGCCTTCGCCAGCACGTACGACACCGCGTTCGCGCGGCCGAACATGTCGCCGTAGAGCGAGAACGGCACGTAGACGCCGCCGGTCTCCTTCCGCATGTCGTCGTCCTGCACGAACTCCTGGTTGAACTTCGTGCCGACGCCGATGACCGCGAGACGGCGGCCGCCGAGGTTGATCTCCTGCCCGACCGCGTTGTCGCCGCCGAAGAGCTGCTCCTTCAGTTTGAAGCCGAGAACGCAGACCGGCGTGATGCCTTGCTGATCGCGGTCGGAGATCCAGCGGCCCGCCGACGTCGCACGATTCTTGATCGCCGCGAACTCGGGAGTGACGCCGTAGACGTCGATGCGCCGCGTGACGTGTCCCGCCGTGACGACCGCGCGCGTCTCGCCGACCGGCGAAACGGTGCTGATGTTTTCGGCGGCCTGGAACCAGTGGAGGTCTTCGACGCGCAGTCCACGGGAGAGATACGACTTCGCGCGCTGGATACGGTCGGACGGCGGCCGCGCGGAGATGACGACCACGCCATCCAGCCCGAGGTCCTGCACGCCCTGCCACACGGCGGCTTCGACGCCGTCGAGCACCGACATGACGACGACGATCGCCAGCGTGCCGAGGATCACGCCGACCAAGGTGAACAGCGAACGCAGCGGATGCGCCTTCACCTCTTCGTAGCTGGTGCGAACGTTCTCCCCGATTTGCATCGCCGCTCCGTTCTCTATTCCGTCCGCAGGGCTTCGATGGCGTTCAGCCGCGACGCCCGCACGGCCGGGTACATCCCGAACACCAGCCCCGTTCCGGCGGCAAAGACCAGCGCCTTCACGGCGGTGTCGGCGGTCATCACCGGCGCCGCACGCAGCAGGACGCCGATGCCGGCGCAGAACAACTGCCCGACGAACAACCCGATGATTCCGCCGAAGAGCGACACGAGTATCGACTCCGTCAGGAACTGCGCGAAGATCTGCGCCGGCGTGGCGCCGATGGCCTTGCGCGTTCCGACCTCGCGCACGCGCTCGTTGAACGACGCGAGCTGGATGTTCATGACGACGATGCCGCCGACGATCAGCGAGATGAGGCCGCAGATCATGAAGGTCATGTCGTACATCTTGTTGTTCTGCTCATTGCGCCGGAGGTTCGCGACGCGCGAGAACACTTCGTAGTCCTGCACGCCGTGCTCGCGGAAGAGGATCCGCTTGATCTCGTCGACCGCTTCCTTGTCCTTGGTGATGTCCTTCATGCGCGTGTGCATGAACGCGATCTTCCCCTTCTCGAGCGACTCGCCCTTGCGCGTCACGAAGGTCGTGATCGGGATGTACATCTGCCGGTTCATCCAGCGCATCACGTTGTGTTTGTGATCGAAGCTGAAGTACTTCTCCTCCATCACGCCGACGACCTGATAACCGGTACCGTTCATGACGAGCGTCTTGCCGAGGGGATCCTCGCTGCCGAAGAACTCCTGGGCGCGCTCGCTGCCGAGAACCGCGACGCGTGCCGCCGTGGCGACGTCGTTGTCCGTGATGAAGCGGCCGCGCGCCGGCCGGATGTCGTTCATCGGCGAGTAGGCGGGTGCGATCCCCATGACGCCGCGCGGCTTCTCGACGGCGCGATAGCGGACGGTCATCGTCTCGTTGCTGACCGGCGACACGAGGTCGATCTGCTTCGCGTCGCGCTGGATCACCAGCGCGTCATGGACGGTCAGGCCTTGCGACGCCAGAGCCTTGGCGTTCTGCGTCACCTTGCCGGTCGCGTGGTTGGAAATCCAGATCTTCTGGATGCCGCCGCTGACCTTGTAGTACTCCATCGCCTGCTGCTTCCCCGTGACCGACAGCGAGAACGTCGCGACGATCGACGCGGCGCCGAGGATGACGCCGAGGAGCTGCAGCATCGTGCGACCGAAGTGGTCCTTGATGTCGCGGATGCCGTCGATGATGGATTCGAAGAGGACCATGGCGCGCTCAGTCGATGGTGTCGCCGTCGACGATCACGCCGTCCACGATCTTGATCCGCCGGTGCGTGCGTTCGGCGATGGCGGGATCGTGGGTGACCAGGACGATGGTCTGGCCGGCCGCCGAGAGCTCTTCGAAGATGGTGATGATGTCGGAGCCGGTCTTCTGGTCGAGGTTGCCGGTCGGCTCGTCGGCGAGAACGAGCGACGGGTTGTTGACGAGTGCGCGGGCGATGGCGACGCGCTGCCGCTGGCCGCCGGAGAGCTCGTTCGGACGATGCTTCGCGCGCTTTTCGAGGCCGACGCGCTTGAGCGCTTCGAGCGCCCGTTCGCGCCGCTCGCTGGTCGAGGTGCCGGCGTAGAGGAGCGGCAGCTCGACGTTCTTCCAGATCGTGGCGCGCGGCAGGAGGTTGAACGTCTGAAACACGAAGCCGAGCTTCTGGTTGCGAATGCGCGCCAGCGCGCGGGCCGAGAGCGTCGCGACGTCTTCGCCGTCGAGCCAGTACTGCCCGCCGCTCGGCGAGTCGAGGCAGCCGAGGATATGCATCAGCGTCGACTTGCCGGAGCCCGACGGCCCGATGATCGAGACGAACTCGCCCGCCGCGATGCTGCAGTCGACGCCGCGCAGCGCCTGCACCTCGTTCTCGCCCGAGTCGTACGTCTTGGTGACGTTCTCGAGCGTGATGAGGCCGCGCGTCTCGGCTTCCGGCTCTTCGAATTTCAAAATCGCGCTCATGGTTTCCTCGACCTAGTCGTCGTTGTCGTCTTTCTTCTTGTCCTGCGGCAGCGTCGGATCTTCGAGCGCGAGCTCCTCGCCCGCTTTGACGCCGCTCACAATCTCGACGTGGGAGTTGTCGGCGAGGCCGGTGACGACCTTCCGCTTCTCGAAGAAGGTCTTCCACGCGTCCTTGTCGTCCTTTTTCTTGTTCTTCGCGGCCGCTTCGAGCTGCTTCGCGTCGAGGTTCTTTTTCACGAACACGATCTCGCCGTCGTCGCGCTGGAAGACCGACTCGACCGGGACGGTGAGGACCTTGTCCTTCCGCTCGCCCTTCACCTCGATGTTCGCGGTCATGCCGCTGCGGAGCTCGCGTCCCTGCGCGTCGAGGCGGACCTCGACGTCGAATACGCGCACCTTGTCGTCGATGCGGACCGCGGGCGCGATGCGGTCGATGCGTCCCTGGAACGCGACCTTGGGATAGGCGTCGAGCGTCACCTTCACCGGCATGCCGACGCGGATCTTCCCGATGTCGACTTCGTTGACGCCCGCTTTGACGATCATCTTCGAGACGTCGGCGACGGTGAACAGCACCGTGCCGGCGTTGAACGACGAGACGCCGCTGGTGATCGACTCGCCGATCTCGGCGTCCTTCGTCAGCACCACGCCGTCCATCGGCGCGACGACGTTGGAGCCTTCGAACTTCTCCGGCGACTGGCCGATTGGAATGCCGCTCTTTTCAACGAGGCTGTACTTCTCCTGCGCCTTCTCGAGGTCCTGTTTGGCCGAGAGGTACGCCGTCTCGCTGTCGCGATTCTGCTTGTTGGCGAGGAGGCCGACCGTGAAGAGAGCATGGTCTTGGTCGTAGTTCTTCTTCGCCTGCTGGTAGGCGATCTGCGCGGAGCTGAGCGCGTTCTTGGTGTCGGCGAGCGACTGCGCCTGGTTCAGGTCGGGCTCGACGCGCGCCAGCACGTCGCCGCGATGGACGGTGTCGCCGTCGCGGTGGAAGATCTGCGTCACTTTTCCGCTCACCGCGGATTTGACGTCGACCTTGACCTCGGGCTGGACGTTGCCGACTTCGGTCACCTTGACCTGAACGTCCGCGACTTCCGCCTTCCCGGTCTTCACCGGCGACTTCGGCGCTTCCTTCTTGCCGCCCGCCGCCTTCATCGCCACGAACGCGGCGAGCACCGCGACCGCAAAGACGATCGAGAAGATGACGACTTTTTTCTTGCGCTTCGCACTCATCATTCAGCCCCCAACTTGATGAGTGCTTATTCGTGCGAGCCCGCGAATGGTTGCAGGAACTTGTTACAAATAGGGTTACGAGGTTGCGTGGTTACGGGGTTTTCGAAACCTCGTAACCTCGCAACTCCGCGACCTACAACGTCTGCAACTGCTCCTTCGGGTACGCCCGCGCGTCGACTTTCGGGTGCGCTTGCGCGACCTTTCCGTTCTCGTCGATCACGTAGGCGATCCGGCGCGCGTACTCGTCTTTCGGCGAGTCGGCGGCGCCGTATGCGATGCCGATCTTCCGGTCGGTGTCGCAGAGGAGCGGGTACGGAAAGTCGTTCTTCTTCGCGAACTTCGCGTTGTCCTCGACGCTGTCGAAGCTGACGCCGACGATCTTCGCGTTCTTCTTCTCGTATTCGGCGGAAAGGTCCCGGAACCCGGAACCCTCGGCCGTTCAGCCTCCGGTGTCCGCCTTCGGATAGAACCAGAGGACGAGCTTCTTGCCGCGGAAATCGCTCAACTTCACCCGGTTGCCGTTGTGATCGGCCGCCTCGAAATCGGGAGCGGGATCGCCCACTTTCAACATCTGCGCACCTCCGAACAGGTTCTTCGCAACATACCGCAACCCGCCGCTCAGCGACATATCACTTCATCCATTCGAACACCTGGTAGTGCTCACCGTTCATGCCGAGGCGCGTGTAGACCTCCTGGGCGCCGGTGTTGCGGCGGTCGACGTAGAGGCGGATGCCGCGGAGGTCGTCGTCACGTTCCACGACCTGCTTCACGTGATTGTACAGACCGGCGTAGACGCCCTTGCCACGCATCTCGGGGGTCACGTAGACGCTTTGGATCCACCACACCATCCCGTTGCGCCAGTCGCTCCACTCGTACGTGACGAGCAGCGACGCGACGACCCCTCCGAACGAGTGGCCGACGTAATAGCGGCCGAGCGACCCGTCGCCGAGGACTGCGCCGACCCCGCGCGTGCAGATCTCGCGGTCGAGCTCCACGCCCTCGGTCTCCCGCGCCATCGCGACCTGGAAATCGACTATCACATCGCGGTCGGACGGCTGTGCGAAGCGATACATGACGTTCTGATTCATTTTGCTAGGCTGCGGAAGTTTAATGGTCTCTCCCACCGAGCGCGCACTCATTTTCACGACCGTCTCCTCGACGTGTTTCGGCATCATGGCGTTCTCGGCGAAACTGGCGTCCGCGCAGCTCACCGGACCGCAAGTCGCCTGCGTCCGATTCTCGTTCGGCGTCCTCCCCTGTCTTCTGATCCCCGCCTATCGCCACCTGGCGTTTCAATTCCAGCGCGTCGACCTGCTGCTGATCCGCGGCTTCTTCGGCGGGATGACGGTCCTGCTCTACTTCGGGGCGATCGCGCACATCGACGTCGGCGTGGCGACGCTGCTCAATTACACCGCGCCGCTCTTCAGCGGAATCTTCTCGATCCTCTTCATCGGCGAGCGGATCAGCGCCAAGGTCCTCCTGCCGCTGCCGGTCGCGCTCGCCGGCGTCTACTTCGTCGTCCACGCGCACGCGCATCCGGGCGACGTCCTCGGTTTCGGGCGATGGGAGCTCTGCGCAATCGGCGGCGCGATGTGCAGCGGCCTCGCGGTCACGACGATCCGCGCTGCGCGCCGGTCGGAGAATTCGTGGTCCGTCTACATGAGCTTCAACCTGCTGGGACTGATGGTCTGCCTCCCGTTTTCGTTCCCCTGGCACATGCCCGACCGCAGCTCGATCATCGCGCTGGCCGGTACAGCGATCTTCGCAATCGGCGGACAGTTGCTGATGACGTTCTCGCTGCGCTGGGTCGACGCGATGACCGTCGGCGTGATCTCGCAGCTCGCCGTCATCGTCTCGATGGCGCTCGGCGCCACGCTCCTGCACGAGAGCATTCCCCCGATGGCCGCCGTCGGCGCGATGCTCACGATCAGCGGCGTCCTCGGCGTCGTCTACGTCACGACGCTGAAGAAGAGCGTCGCGTCGGTCGGCGAAGTCGCGCCGGAGTCATAGACGCTCGAGGATGACGGCCGTCCAGTCGTCGCTCTGAGGTTCTTTCCCGACCGCGGCGAACAACGCATCGAGGTCGCCCCCGCTCTCCGTCGCGACGCGCGTGAAGACGTCGTAGCTCCCCATCTGCTCCGGCAGTCCGTCGGTGACGAAGAGCACCCGCTCGCCGGGATCGATCTTGTGCCGCAAGACTTCGTACACGATGTCGCGGCGGATGCCGAGCGGATACCGCGGACCGCTCACGACGAGCGTCTGTCCCCGACCGGCACCGATCACGATCGGGTCGGGCATCCCGGCGTTCGCGATCGACAGCTCGCCGGTCGCGCCGTCGAAGAGCGCCACGACCATCGCGACGAACTCGCGGCGCGCGAGCTGCGGCGCCAGGCGTTCGTTGATCGCCGACAGAAGGCGATCGACGCCGGCGTCCTGCGCTGCGATGATCGGGAAGATCGCCTTCGCCGATGCGCTGATGAGACCCGCGGCGACGCCCTTGCCCGCGACGTCCGCGACCACGATGAGCAGACGATCGTCGCCGAGCGGCAGAAAATCGTAGAAGTCGCCGGCGACGTACGCCGCTGGAACGTTCCTGGCGACGATGCGGCAGCAGTTCGTTTCGAGGCGCGGCGGCGGCAGGAGGCGCTGCTGCAGATCGCGCGCGAGCTCGAGCTCGCGGTCGCGGAGCGCGGCGTCGCGGAACCGGAGTAGAAGAAGTCCGCCGAGCGCTCCGAGTCCGCAGAACGCGGAGAAGAACGCGATCGCCTGACTCGTCGTCGTGATCGCGAAGGAGCCGGCGACCGCGACGGCCATCGACCCCGAGATGAAGACCGCGAACGTACATCCGGCGCCGGCGGAAGCGCAGCCGCAGCCGATCTTGTCGCGCCGCGTGACGAAACGCCTCTTCGGCAACATCGACGCGGCCGCGTAGACGATCAGCGCGAATGCCGCGCCGACCGCCGCCGTGCCGATGTAGACGTTCGTCGTGTTG
Source organism: Thermoanaerobaculia bacterium (assembly GCA_036003305.1). Classification (GTDB taxonomy): domain Bacteria; phylum Acidobacteriota; class Thermoanaerobaculia; order Gp7-AA8; family Gp7-AA8; genus DASXHZ01. Next base: position 16,512 of record DASYSN010000240.1, on the reverse strand, counting down.
AGCAGCGGCTGGAACGTTCCGACGAACGACAGGAGCGCCCACGCGGCGAACGCGCCGAAGAGCATCGGGACGAGCGGAATCCGCCGCACGTCCCGATCGTAGCTCAGATGAAGCCGCTACCTCGGCTGGAACCGGATCGTCAGCTCGAACCAGGTGTCGACCGGCTTGCCGCGGAACGATCCCGGCGCGAAGCGCCATTGCTGCAGCGCGTTGAGCGCCGGCTCGTTGAACGCGGCGAAGGAGCTCGTGACGACTTCCGCGTCGCGGACGTTGCCGTTCCTGTCGACGATGCACTTCACGACGACGGTTCCGGCCATGCGGGTCCGCAGGGCGACTTGCGGGTACTGCGGCTCCACGCGAAAGATCACCGAAGCCGGCTTCACGTCCGCGCCCGGATGAAAGACCGTATCCGCGGCCGGAGTCGCGTTCGACGCCGTCTGGCCGATGTTGTCGACGCCGTTCGGGTCGCCGACGTTGCTATTGCCGGTGCCGGGAGTCAACGGGTTGCCAATCGAAGATCCGATGTCGTTCGACGTGGAGGGCACGATCGGAATCGAGCTCGGGATCGTGAGCGGCGTCAGTGGCATCGGAGTGACGGCCGCGTGCGGGATCACGTTGTCGACCGTCGCCGGGTGCACCTGCGCGGGCGGCTGCTGGACCGGCTGGCGTGGAGCTGCGGGAGGAGGAGGCGGCGGCGCTTCCTGATAGAAAACCGTGGACTCGTGCGGCGGCGCCTTCGGAAAGGAGATCGACGCGATGCTGGCGGCCAGCACCGCGATGATGACGAGTGAGTGCGCTGCGAGCGAGACGGAGAGCAGGCTAAAGCGGCGCTGGGCGACGCGCGCGCGGACGACCGAGGTCTCGAACATGACTTCCTCCTTGGTGAGTTGGAAGAGGGGCGCCGATCACGGAAAACCGGCGCGTGAAACGAATGGGTGAACACGCGCGTCAAGATTGCGTGATGCGTCAACGATTGACCCTCTTGCGCCAATAGTGCTGGGTCAACAACAGACCGGGCGCCTCCCACATGACCCACGCGCGCGAACGAATTCTCTTCATTTTCAGCGACTTACGTGCAGTCACGGATTGGCAACGGCATTGCCCTGAGGCGGCCAACCGAATAAAGGAAGGTACGATGAAGAGATTCACCATCTATATCCTCTCTCTCCTGATTTCGCTGCCGGCGCTGGCGGCGAGCAGCAACAGCCACAAACGGAACGTCGACGACAACGACACGGTCGCGATTCCGGGCAACGTGCATCCGAACGCGCGTCCGCAGTTCGACGTCGGCCCGACCGACCAGAACCTGCGCTACGAGCGGATGATCCTCGTCCTGAACCCGCGTCCGAACTCGAAGGACCGTCCCGACCTGCTGCTCGCGCAGCTCCATGACCCGAGCTCCCCGAGCTATCACCAGTGGCTCACGCCGGCGCAGTACGGCAAACGGTTCGGAATCAGCGACGACGATCTCGCGGAAGTCACGGCATGGCTGCAGCGCCGCGGCTTCTCGATCGAAGAAGTGGGGGCCGGCCGCGCCTGGATCAATTTCAGCGGCAACGTCTCCCAGGTGGAGCGCGCGTTCAAAACGCAGATCCACGACTTCAAAGTCAACGGGAAGGTCTACCACGCGAACGTGAGCGACCCGCAGATCCCGCGTGCGCTGACCGACATCGTCGGCGGCGTCGTCACGCTGCACAACTTCCCGAAGCAGTCGCTCAGCGTCAATCGCCATCCGGTCTCGATGCCGGAGTACACGTCTGGCACGTCGCACTACCTCGCGCCGGCCGACTTCTCGACCATTTACAACACCAACGCGCTCTACTCAGCGGGCGTCAACGGCAGCGGCCAGACGATCGCCATTGTCGGCCGCACCGACATCGCGCTCGCCGACGTGCAGTACTTCCGCAGCTTCTTCGGCCTGCCGGCCAACGATCCGCAGTTCGTGCACAACGGCACCGACCCCGGCGACCTCGGCAGCGGTGAAGAGGGCGAAGCGGACCTCGACGTCGAATGGTCGGGCGCCGTCGCCCCGAACGCCACCATCAAGTTCGTCATCTCGAAATCGACTTCGACGACCGACGGCGTCGACCTGTCGGCGCAGTACATCGTCAACAACAACCTCGCCCCGGTCATGAGCACGAGCTTCGGCCAGTGCGAGTCGTCGATGGGAACCACCGAGAACACCTTCTACAACAACCTCTGGTCGCAGGCGGCCACGCAGGGCATCAGCTCGTTCGTGTCGTCCGGCGACAGCGGCGCCGCGGGATGCGACGGCGGCAGCGCGACCACCGGCACCGGCCGTGCGGTCAGCGGCCTCGCCTCGACGCCCTACAACATCGCGGTCGGCGGCTCGCAGTTCAACGACACCGCCTCGCCGTCCACCTACTGGAACTCCACCAACGCCTCGAACCAGAGCTCCGCGAAGAGCTACATCCCGGAGATCGCGTGGAACGAGAGCGGGACCGTCAGCGGCGGCTCGGGCCTCTGGTCCTCGTCCGGCGGCGTCTCGACGATCTACGCGAAACCGTCCTGGCAGGTCTGCGTCGGCGTTCCGGCCGACGGCAAGCGCGACGTGCCTGACGTCGCCCTCACCGCGGCGGGTCACGACGGCTATCTCGTCATTCAGGGACACACCAGCAGCGCCTCGGGCCTCGGTGCGGTCGGCGGCACGTCGGCCGCCTCGCCGTCGTTCGCGGGCCTCATGGCCCTCGTCGTCCAGAAGACCGGCGCGCGGCAGGGCAACGCCAATACGAAGTTCTACTCGCTCGCCAACGCGCAGTACGGCAGCGGCGGAACGGTCATCTTCCACGACGTCACCAGCGGCAACAACACCGTCCCCGGCGTGACCGGCTTCAACTGCGGCACCGGCTATGACGCGGTGACCGGCGTCGGCACCGTCGACGCGAACTCGATGGCCAACAACTGGAACGGCATCCCGACGTCGGATTTCTCGATCGCCGCGTCGCCGACCGCCGTCTCGATCGTGCAGGGAACCCCGGGCACGTCGACGATCACGACCACGATCTCCGGCACCTTCAACAGCGCGATCTCGCTCAGCGCCACCGGCGCGCCGACGGGAACGACCGTCTCGTTCTCGCCGACCTCCATCGCGGCGCCGGGCAACGGCTCGTCGACGATGACCATCACCGTCGGCTCCACGACCACCACCGGCAGCTACACCATCACGGTGACCGGCACCGGCGGGTCGAAGACCCACAACGCCACCGTCTCGCTCACGGTCACCCCGGCGGGCGGCGGCGGAACGGTCGTGACGAATGGCGACTTCGAGACCGGCAGCCTCTCCGGCTGGACGGCGTCCGGCAGCACGGCAGTCAACACTGCTGCGAAACACAGCGGCACCTACGGTGCGCAGCTCGGCAGCTCCTCGCCGTCGACCGACAGCTCGATCGTCCAGACCTTCACGCTCCCGAGCAACGCCAGCCAGGTGTCGTTCTGGTACGCGAACACCTGCCCCGACACCGTCACCTACGACTGGGCGACGGCGACGGTGAAGGACAACGTCACCGGCACGACCACGACCGTCCTCGCCAAGACCTGCACCACGACCGCGGTGTGGACGCAGGTGAACTGGAACGCCGCCGCGTCGGCCGGCCACAGCGTCACGCTGACGCTGAGCAATCACGACGACAACTACGCGGGTGACCCGACGTTCACGTACTACGACGACGTCACCGTGACCACGAGCGGCGGCGGCGGCGACACCACTCCGCCGACGACCTCCATCACGGCTCCGACGAACGGCGCGACCGTCAGCGGCACGACGACCGTCTCCGCGAACGCATCCGACAACATCGGCGTGACGAAGGTCGAGTTCTATCTCGACGGCGCGCTGCAGTCGACCGACACGACCTTGCCGTACTCCTGGAGCTGGACCACGACCTCGGCCGCGAACGGCTCGCACTCCCTCGTCTCGAAGGCGTACGACGCCGCCGGCAACGTCGGCACCTCGTCGACGGTGACCGTCACCGTCTCGAACAGCAGCTCGCAGCAGCTCCTCGGCAACCCGGGCTTCGAGAACGGCTCGACGAACACCGCCCCGTGGACCACGACCTCCGGCGTCGTCGACAGCTCGACCTCCGAGCCGGCGCACAGCGGCACGTGGAAAGCGTGGATGTGCGGCTACGGCAGCGTCCACACCGACTCGATCGTGCAGACGGTCGCGGTTCCGTCGACCGTCACCACCGCGACCCTCGCGTTCTGGCTGCACATCGACACCGCGGAAACGACCACCACGACCGCGTACGACACGCTCAAGGTCCAGATCCGCAACTCGTCAGGAACGGTGCTCGCAACCCTCGCGACCTACTCGAACCTGAACAAGAACACCGGCTACGCGCAGAAGTCGTTCGACGTCTCCGCGTACAAGGGCCAGACCATCCAGGTGTACCTCCTCGGAAGCGAAGACTCGTCGGCGCAGACCTCGTTCGTCGTCGACGATTTCACCCTCAACGTGCAGTAAGCATCACACTCCTCGACCGGGACGGGAGCCTCGTGAAAACGAGGCTCCCTTTTTTATTGCGCCACGCCCGGCATGACCTGGATCGTCGAGCCGGGCTGGTTGTTCGTTACCGATGAGGTGCCGAGGATCGAAGCGAACGTGAGACTCGGCTGGTCGACCGTCACGATGACGTACGCGAGACCGTTCGTTCCGGCGGAGGGATCGAGCTGCGCACACGCGTTCACCGTCTCCGGGATGGCGAATCCCGTGAACTGCTGCGCGATGTTGGGGCCGATCACCACGTTCCGCGTCTCGGTGATGGCGCCGTCGCACGCCCGATGCACTTCGATCGTTGCCGACGCGGTATTCGCGCCGCCGTTGTAGATCGCGACGTTGATGTGGCCTGGAACGGCGCCGATCGAGAGGCCGCGAATGACCTGCCGCTGGCTCGCGGCAACGAGCGAGCGGAACACGGGAAGCTGCGTCTTGCCGTTCTGCTGCATGAAGAGAACCTGCCGCTGGCATACGCCGTTAACTGAGCCGCCAACAACGATCGCGAGCGGCATTTCGGAGTCGACGAGGAGCGCGGGGGGCGCCGTGATGTGAATGATCCACATCGGCGGCGCGCTCGCCGGCGCCCACGGAATTCCGATCGCTTGCCGGAGCGACGCTGCGCGGCCGGGTGCAACATGAAAAGACGTCGGCAGATAGGTAGGCACCTCGCCGTTGGAGACGCCGGCGAGCGTCACAACCTGATCGTCGGCGCCGAGGTTGTAGAAGATCGCATCGGCGTCCCAGAAGAAATTCGAGCAGCCGTCGAAGATGGCCTGGCCCGGGGCGTTCATTTCGATCAGGTAGTAGTCGTCCGCGAGAACGGGAAGAGCGACGAGGAGCAGAAGCGCGAGGAATATGGGTCTGAACATGCCTTCGTGTACGCAACTCCGGTGACAACCGTCCGAAACAGGGCTGGGTCTTGCACTCAGGCGAGCTGATGCCTGCGAACGAAGAGGAAAAACAAGAGGCCGAAGAACGGTCGGCACCGACCGGGACGGTCGTCTACGAGGCGATCTTCAGCGAAGGCGAGAGCGAACTGCAGCGCTCCACGCGCGCCCTTCTCTGGTCCGGACTCGCCGCCGGGCTCTCGATGAGCTTTTCGTTCATCGCCTCTTCCCTTCTGCACGCGTCACTGGCGGATACCAAGTGGCGCGGCCTCGTGGTCGCGATGGGCTATCCCGTCGGATTCATCATCGTGATCCTCGGCAGGCAGCAGCTCTTCACCGAGAACACGCTCACGGTCATCCTGCCGCTGCTCAGGAAGCGCAATCGCGAGACGTTTCTGAACGTCTGCCGTCTCTGGGCCGCGGTGCTCGTCGCGAACACGGTCGGCGCGATTCTCGTCGCGCTCGTGCTGGCTAAAACCGAGGTCGTGACGGCGGAGACGTTTCAAAGCATGCGCGAGCTGGCGAAAGGTGCGCAGCAGGGATCGTTCTCGGTCGTGTTTCTCCGTGGCATCTTCGCCGGGTGGCTCATCGCCTTGACGGTCTGGCTCCTGCCGTACGCCGAGACGGCCCGCGTCTGGGTCATCGCGATCATCACGTACGTGATCGGCGCCGCGCATTTCAGCCACGTCATCGCCGGCGCCGTCGAGGCGGCATTCCTCGTCATCGCCGGCGTCAGCTCGTGGGCGGAGTTCGCCCTCGGATTCTTCATCCCGTCGCTGCTCGGCAACATCGTCGGAGGCGTCCTGCTCGTCGCCGTGCTGAATCACGCACAGGTCGTCGCCGGAAACGCGGAAGACGCCTGACGCACCTGAACAACTCCGTCATCCTCAGCCGCGTAGACGGCGAAGGATCTCAGAATTCGCCGCACGTGGCTTGAACGGCGCATCTGGAGATCCTTCACCGCGCTACGCCGGCTCAGGATGACGGACCCTCCTAACGGCAGCCGCGGGCGAGTTGCTTCGCGACCTGCGCTGCGGGGTAGAGGGCGTGCGCGGCGAGGGCGTGGTCGCAACGCGTTTTGCCGCCGCGCGCGAGGCGGAGGTGGAGGCGGAAGTTGCCGGGATCGAGTTGGGAGCCGTGCTCGAGTTGCGCGCGGGTGCGTGCGGTCGTGTAGAGGTCCATCGCCATGAGTTGGGAGGCGCTGCGGTAGGCGCCGGCGGCGGAGATCAGGATCAGGGCGAGGATCAGGAGTGTGTCCGGGGGCTTCGGCGGCAGGATTGCCGGCGCCACACGCGGGATCGGCGCCACGGTGAGTAGCGCTCCGATCGACGCGAAGACGATGTAGGCGGGGACGGCGGTCATGAGGACGGCGTCGAAGAGGCCGGAGACGAGCGCGCCGGCGATGACGCCGAGGAGCGCGACGGCGGCGAGTGCGGTATCGGCGTCCGGAGCCGAGAAGAGTTGGCCGAGGGCGAGACGAATGACGCCGAGGAAGAAGAGACCGAGGAGGATCGTGGCGAGGGGACCGCGCTCCGCGAGGAACGCGACCCAGTCGCTGCTCGGCCACGGATTCATCGTCATCCCGGGGTCGGACTCGTTCATCGACGGGTCGCCCGCCGGCACGCGTGCCGGATACTCGACCGCCCAGTTGCCGGGGCCGACGCCGAAGAGCGGGTGACGAACGGCGAGGCCGAGGGTGCGCTCGTACTGAATGAGCCTCCCCTTTCCGCTTCCTCCCGAGTAGTCGGCGACTTTGTGGATCGACTCCAGGTACGGGTTCTTGCTGCGCCAGTGCAGCGCATTCGGGAGCGCGAGGACGGCGCCGGTCGCAATGACGGCAACGACGATGGTGAAGCCGAGCCGCCGCCAGGTCCGGCCGTCGCGGCGGAGCGTCCGCGAGGAGAGGAGCGCGAAGAGCAGCACGATCAGCATCGCCGCGAAGGCGAGCCACGCGGCGCGCGAGCGGGTGATGACGAGCGACGCGGTGACGAGCGCGGTCCCGATCGCGTTCCAGAGAAGGGTGCGGCGGCGCTGCGCGGTGATCGTCAGGAACAACAGCAGCGGGAGGCCGAACGCGGCGACGTGCGCGATGAAGTTGCGGTTGCCGAGGGTCCCGCCGGGAGCGCGGTTCTCGGAGAAGAGCTCGATGTCGAGGCCGTAGGTCTGCAGGAGCGACGTGACCGCCGCGACGATCACCGCGAATGCGAGCGCTCCGACCAGCGCGCGCCGGTGCGTCCGCGCAGCCCAGAGAATCAGCACGCTCGACACGCTGATCGTCAGGCCGCGAAGGCCGAGCCAGCGGTTCGTCGCGAAAAGCGCCGAGAGTGCGCTCAAGCCGAGGAACGCGGCGAGCAGCCAGTCGAGCCGCGTCATCTCGAGGTCGCGCAGGCCGCGCCAGGCGAAGAGCGCGCCGAGGACTGCCGCGACGTGCAGCACCAGCTCCTTTGCGATGAAGAAGCGATCGAGCTCGAACGCGTGGAAGGTCGAAACGGCGACGACGACCGCGATGGCGCCGGCCTGGAGCACGCGCAGCGAGATACGCACACAGCGATGTTAACCGCAGTGCACGGAACCGTTGGCACGGTTCATTCGTCAACATTCACCGATGGGCAGGCTCACACGGGACGAAGAGCTCGAACAGCTCGTTCGCGAGCTGAATCAGGGAGATGAACCGGACGTCGTGATGCCGGCGACGGTTCAAGCGACGTCTCCGGCGGCGCCGCAGGCAGTGCCGGAAGGGAACCCGCTGGAGCGGCTTCTCCTCGAAATGACGCAGCGCGGCGCGAGCGATCTCCTCCTCATCGCCGGCAATCCAGCGATCGTCCGGCTGGGCGGACGGCTGATCCGGATCGACGAGCAGGTGCTCGACGGCGACGACGTCGCGGCGTACTTCGCCGGATTCCTGACGGCGCGCCTGCAGGAGCAGCTCCGCGAGAACGGCGCCGCCGACTTTTCGCTGTACCTCAACCGATATCGCTTCCGCGTGAATGTGCACCGGCAGCGCGGCACGCTCGCCGCGGCGATCCGCGCGCTGCCGACCGAGGTGCCGACATTGTCGCAGTTGCACTTGCCGGCGTCGCTGGCGGACCTCGTCAAACCGACGCGCGGACTCGTTCTCGTCTGCGGACCGACCGGGTCCGGGAAGACGACGACCCTCGCCTCGCTCGTGGAGATCATCAATCACAGCGAGCAGCGCCACATCATCAGCATCGAAGACCCGGTCGAGTACGAACATCGCAACGCGAAGTCGGTGGTCGAACAGATCGAGATCGGGCGCGACGCGCCGTCGTTCGCGGCCGCGCTGCGGGCGGCGCTGCGGCAGGACCCCGACGTGATCCTCGTCGGCGAGATGCGCGACCTCGAGACGGTCTCGATCGCCCTCACCGCCGCCGAGACGGGGCACCTCATTCTTTCCACGCTGCACACCAGCGACGCGGCGCAGGCGATCCATCGCATCATCGACGTCTTTCCGCCGCAGCAGCAGAACCAGATCCGGCAGCAGCTCGCGCTGTCGCTGAACGCGATCGTGATCCAGCAACTGATCCCGCGCGCCGACGGGTCCGGACGTGCCGTCGCGGTCGAGGTGTTGATGGCGAACCAACCGGTGCGCAATCACATTCGCAGCAACAAGCTGCAGCAGTTCGCGACCGAGATCACGATGGGGAAACGCCAGGGGATGATCTCTTTCGAAGACTCGCTGGCCGCGCTGGTCCGGCAGGGGTTGATCACCCTGGACGACGCGCGAAACCGCGCGTCGAGTCTCGAAGAATTGGAGAGCCTGCTCCGCGCTTAGAATGCGCCCGATGCGGCGCGCTTCTCTCGATCTGGCGTTCCTTGCCGCGCTGACGCTCCTCACCAACTTCGTCTACTTCGCCTACAGCAACGGCGACTTCTTCTTCCCCGACTCGGCGACGTACATCGAGCCGGCGCGGTCGATGCTCGCCGGCCGCGGCTTTCTCCGGGCGAACGGGATCTTCGAGACGTTCCGCACGCCCGGCTACCCGCTGTTTCTGATGCTGTTCCGGAGCTTCACGGCGGTCGTCGTGGTGCAGCATCTGATGAACGTCGCCCTCGCGATCGCGATCTATCTCTTCGCGCGGCAACGTTTCTCGCGAGGCGTCGCGATCGCCGCCGGCGTCCTCTTCGCGCTCGACACGCCGACGATTCACTACGCGAACAAGGTCCTGACCGAGACGCTCTTCACCCTCGGCCTGTTCGCATTGCTCTGGCTCGTTCTTCACCCGCGGTCGAACATGTTCGCGGCTGGACTCCTCGCCGGAGCGCTAGTGCTGGTACGGCCGGCGGCGATCCTCTACTTCGTGGTCATCGCGATCGTTTTTATGCGCCGGAGACGGATTGTCGTCTTCGTCATCGCATCGCTGATCCTTCCCCTCGGATGGGCGGCTCGCAACAAGGCGCGCACCGGCGTCTTCGCGATCTCCGACGTCGCGGGGATCAACATGCTCATGCACCGCGCGGCGCCGTCGCTCGCGATCTTCGACGACTACGACTTCGCCGATGCGCTGAAAGACCGGCAGGACGAGCTCGTGGCCGACGCCGATTCGGAGATCGAGGGCACGCTCCACATCGCGAGCGCGGGCGAGCTGAACCCGGCGCAGCACGCGATGTGGTTCGGGAAAATCGGGCGCCGCATCGCGCTGCAGCACCCTGTCGGCCTCGCGACGGTGCTCGTCCGCGGCGTCTGCGTGAACCTCTTCGACAGCGACGCCGAGGCGATGACGATGGTGAGCAGCGTGCCGCCGAGTCTTCTAGAGGTCGTGCTCGACGTCTGGACGCACGCGATCACGCTGCTCGCGCTCTTCGGCACGTTCCTCCTCTGGAAGCGCGACCGGACGCTCTCGCTCCTCTTTGCGCTGACGATCGCGTACTTCGTGCTCATCTCCGCCGGCAGCGAGGCGGAGTCGCGTTTCCGCGTTCCGATCGTGCCGGTCCTCATCATCACCGCGGCGATCGGAGCGGATGCGATCAGGCGCGCCGCAGTTCCGGATTCTCGATGATCGCCCTCTGCTCCCTCCTTTGCATACGCTTTCCGTCATGCATCGGATTGCTGCCGCCGCCCTGCTCCTGTCACTGACCGCGTGCAGCCGCGGAGACGCGCAGTCTGTTGCGGTCACAAACGCCGGCCTCGGGCACCACGACATCCGGATCGACCAGTTGCCGCCGCCGTACGCGACGCGGAGCGCCGGCAATCCACCGTGGACGCGGAAGCGGCCGGCGGACGCGCAGTTGCATCTCCCGCCGGGCTTCCACATCGCGATCTATGCGACCGGCATCGACGATCCGCGCAACATGATCCTCGCGCCGAACGGCGACGTCATCGTGGCGCAGAGCGGCGCGAACCAGATCAGCATCCTCCGGAACGGAAAGCGCTACACCTTCACGACTCAGATCGCCGACCCGTTCGGCCTCGCGATTCACGGCGAATGGCTCTACGTCGGCGCCGAGGATGGGATCTACCGGATGCCGTACCGCGTCGGCGAGACCGCGTCGCGCGGAGGCGTGCAGAAGCTGGCGTCGCTGCCGAGCGGCGGCCACGCGACGCGGAACATCATCTTCAACGCCGATGGCACGCAGCTCTACGCCGCCATCGGATCAGCGTCGAACGTCTCGCCCGAAGGACCGCCGCGCGCCGCGATCATGCAGTACGACGCAAACGGCAAGAATGGCCACGCCTTCGCGTTTGGTCTTCGGAACCCGGTCGGTCTGGCGTGGAACCCAGCGACGCACGAGCTTTGGACCGCCGTCAATGAACGCGACGGCCTCGGCGACGACCTCGTGCCCGACTACATCACCGACGTCCGTCCCGGCGCGTTCTACGGCTGGCCCTACGCCTACCTCGGCGCGCACGAGGATCCGCGGCGCCGCGGCGAGCGGCCGGACCTCGTCGCGAAGGCGACCGTTCCATCGCTGCTGATCCAGTCGCATTCCGCGCCGCTCGGCATCGTCTTCTACAACGGCACGATGTTCCCGCCCGAATATCGCGGCCGGGCGTTCGTCGCGCTGCACGGCTCCTGGAACCGCTCGCGCCGCACCGGCTACAGCGTCATCTCCGTCCCGTTCCGCAATGGGAAGCCGTCCGGCGGCTACGACGATTTCGTCACGGGCTGGATGACCGATCCGTCGTCGAATAGCGTCTGGGGACGTCCGGTCGGGTTGCTCGTTCTCGCCGACGGATCGTTGCTCGTTTCCGACGACGGCGCGAACGTCATCTGGCGCGTTACGTTCTCGAAGTAGAGGGGAGATGGGAGAGCGGAGATGGGAGATAGGAGAGCGGAGATGGGAGAGGGAGAAAAAGAATTCCGCTCCGCTCTCCCATCTCCCATCTCCCCTCTCCCCTCTCCCATCTCCCATCTCCCTTCTGAATCGGTTTGCCCTTTGCAACCTCCAGAAGTGGGGGAAATCAAATGGCAGAAGCCAAGAACAACCGACCAGGCCGCATCTCACGTCTCACCGACGGCGTGAAGCGCCTCTTTTCCCGGAAACATGACGAAGGCGAACAACGGGTCGCACAAAGCGGACGCGACGACGTCGCGACGCCGATTCGAACCGAGCGCGAGCAGCCGCACGCACGCCCGGCACGCCGCGAGCCCGACATTCCGATGGATCAGCTCAACCAGACGTATTCGCCGACGCAGACGAGCCTGAAGGGGCCGTTCCGCAGCAGCGGATCCGACCAGCAACGGGACCAGGAGTTTGCAGCCGGCGCGGGTCTCGATCGCTGGAACGACGAGGACCACTACACGAACAAGTCGGGAGACCCACGCATCGGAACCCACCGCCGCAGCTACGAGCCGGGCGAGCGCGACACGCTGCCCGACAACAAGAAATAGGAGGGTGCATGGCAGAAGACATTGCGAATGAGATTTGTCCGACATGCGGGCAATCTCAGACTCAGAACCGGGGACTGGAGCAGTTCCTCGGCCGTCTGGGTGTCTCGGAAGAAATGATCAGCAACCTCAAGACGCAGATGCAGAACGTCGACATGGAGCAGTACCTCAACACCGCGCGCGACTACCTGAACCAGGGGACGACCAAGGCGAGCGCGTACGCGAAAGAGAACCCCGGCAAAGTCGCGGCGGGAGTGGCGGCGCTGGCGGTGGGGGCAGGGCTGTTGATCAGTACCTTGAATCGCGAATAGACGCGGGGCGGGCTAAAACCCGCCCTACGTTTACAATTCGGGCCGCACCATGGCCCTCTTCCAATCCGACCTCAAGGACACCGTCCGTCGTCTGTCGAACAAAGAGTTCCAGACGAACGAGGAGCGCGACGAGCTGCTCGCGCGAATCATGACGGCGGAGAACATCCGCGCGCGTGACGTTGCGTGGATGCTCTTCCGTCCCGACCGGACGTTCCGCGACACCGGCGCGAAGGTGCTGATGCGCGTTCGCGACCCGGAGTCGTTCGACGTCTTTCTCATCGAATCGAAGGGAAAACCGGAAGCGGCGATCCGCGCGGCGGTCAGCAGCTTCTTCGCGCTCAACCTGCCCGGCATCGATCAACGCGCGGCGCAGATCCTCGCCGTCCCGACGAAGGAGACGAAAGAGACGCGCGAGATGCAGGAGGCGGCGCGGCGCGTCCTCCTGGAGGCGCCGCTCAGCGGTGCGATCACGCCTCTGATCTGGCAGCTCGCGATGCAGGGATGGCCCGAAGACCGCCTCCCCTACCTCACCAAACTCGCGGCCGGCGAGATGGACGACCGCGTGATCGCGCGCTGGCGGCAGATCGCGGCGGACGACGAACCGACGATCCGCGAGAAGGGCGTGCAGGTCCTCGCCGACCGCGCTCCCGCGGCCGCAGTCGACATCCTCGTCAAGGAGCTGCCGCGGGTCGGCTATGCGACGCAACAATCCGTCGTCGAGGCGCTCACGCGCGTCGCCACCGGGCGCGGCGTCGAGTTCGCCGACAAGCTCCTCCCGCTCGTCGCCTCGGGCGACGCGGCGACGCGTACCGCGGTGCTCAAGATCCTGGCGAACATCGGCGATCCGCACGAGGTCGTGAAGCGTTTCATCCTCTTCTCGAAGTCGCTCGCCGGCTTCGTGCGCGACCGCGCGCTGGACTCGCTCCGGGCGTTCGGCGACCAGCTCATCGAGCCGGCGATCGAGCTCCTGCGCGACCCGGACGACGACGTTCGCGCCGCCGCCATCGCCGTCGCCAGCGCGTTCGACGACCCGCGCATCGTGCCGTCGACGATCGCGCTGCTCAAAGATCCCGACTGGTGGATCCGCATCGCCGCCGCCGACACGCTGGGCCGCCTCAAAGACTCGCGCGCCGTCGAGCCGCTCATGGCCGCCCTCGCCGACCCCGACGTCCGCTGGGCCGCGGTCGAGTCGCTGGGCCGCATCGGCGACCCGCGCTCGCTTCCCGCCCTCGGCAAGATGCTCGCCGATCCGACACCGGACGTCCGGATCGAGGTCATGCAGGCGCTGCGGCACTTCAAGCACCCGCAAGTACAGAACGCCCTTCTGCAGATGGCGGCGAACGATCCGGAACGCAACGTCCGCGCGCGCGCCATCGACATCCTCGACGAGATCGCGGTCAGTGAAAACAAATCGCAGGCGCAGATCGACGCCGTCCGCAAACAGGCGCTCACCGTCACCGGCAAGTCGGGCGACGCGAAGCTGAACACGCTCCTCATCGCCACGCGCAATCAGGCCGGTTCCGACTTCCACCTCTCCGTCGGCCAGCCGCCGATTCTCCGCATCTCGGCCGACCTGCTCCGCGCGCAGGCCGAACCGTTCACACCGGAGCAGACCGAGGAGATGCTGCGCGAGATCCTGACGCCGGCGCAGTGGGCGGCGCTCGAGAAGGACCACCAGCTCGACTTCTGCTACTACATCCCGCAGGCGGGGCGCTATCGCGGGAACGTCTTCTACGACCAGAAGGGCTACAACGCCGTCTTCCGCGTCATCCCCGAAAAGCCGCCGACGATCCTCGAGCTCGGGCTCCCGCCGCACCTCGCAGAGATCTCCGACTACCACCAGGGCCTCGTCCTCGTCTGCGGTCCGTCAGGCTCGGGAAAGTCGACGACGCTCGCGGCGCTCGTGAACCTCTTCAACGAGACGCGCGCCGACCACGTGCTGATGATGGAAGACCCGGTCGAGTTCGTGCACCCGTTCAAGAGCTGCCTCGTGAATCAGCGCGAGGTCGGATCGCACACGCAGTCGTTCGCGCGCGCGCTTCGCGCCGCGCTGCGCGAAGATCCCGACGTCATCGTGATCGGCGAGCTGCGCGACAACGAGTCGATCACGCTCGCGCTCACGGCCGCCGAGACCGGCCACATCGTCCTCGGCACGCTCAACTCCACGAGCGCCCCGAAGGCGATCGACCGCATCCTCTCGAGCTTCCCGGCCGACGAGCAGCCGCAGATCCGCGCGTCGCTCTCCGAGTCGCTCAAGTACTGCGTCGCGCAACGGCTCCTTCCCGCCAAAGAGGCGCGCAAGCAGGTCGCCGCGTTCGAGGTGCTCAAGGGGACGAGCAACATCGCCAACATGATCCGCGACGAGAAGACGTATCAGATCTACTCCGCCATGCAGATCGGACGCAGCCTCGGCATGCAGACGTTCGACGAGGCGCTGAAGGACCTCGTCCGGCGCGACCAGATCACCGCCGAGACCGCGTACCTCGCCGCGCAGAAGAAGGAAGACTTCGAGCCGATGGTCAGCCCCGCGTTCATCGCAGGAACGAAGACGGTATAGACGATGGCCTCCAACAAGATCGACCGCTTCCTCCGGCTGATGAACGACCGCGGCGCGTCGGACTTCCACCTCACCGTCGGCCGGCCGCCGATGCTGCGCGCGTCGGGGTCGATGGAGCCGATCCGCTATCGCGTGATCTCCGAGCTGGACTTCAACGAGATGCTCTCCGCCGTCACGCCGAAGCGGAACTGGGACGAGTTCCTCGCGGGGGGCGACACCGACTGGGCCTACGAAATCCCGAACGTCGCGCGCTATCGCGTGAACCTCTTCCGCCAGCAGCGCGGCGCCGGCGCGGTCTTCCGGATCATCCCGTCCAAGATCATGACGCTCGAGCAGCTCGGCCTCCCCGAGCAGCTCCGCCGCCTCGCGGCGATCCGCAGCGGTCTCGTGCTCGTCACCGGGCCGACCGGCTCGGGCAAGTCGACGACGCTCGCCGCGATCATCGATCTCATCAACGACACCCGCTCGCAGCACATCATCACGATCGAAGATCCGATCGAATTCGTCCACCCGAACAAGAAGTGCCTCATTCACCAGCGCGAGATCGGCACGCACGCGAAGTCGTTCGCCGAGGCGCTCAAAGCGGCGGGGCGTGAAGACCCCGACATCATCCTGGTCGGCGAGATGCGCGACCTGGAAACGATCCAGATGGCACTCAACGCCGCCGAACGCGGCACGCTCGTCTTCGGCACGCTGCATACGAACAACGCGGCGAAGACGATGGACCGCATCATCAGCGTCTTTCCCGCGCCGGAGCAGGACGGCATCCGCGGCGTCCTCGGCGAGACGATCCGCGCCGTCGTCGCCCAGCAGCTCATGCCGAAGCTCGGCGGCGGCCGCGTCGCCGCCATCGAGATCCTCTTCGCCTCCCCCGCCGTCGGCAACATGATCCGCGAGGGCAAGACCGGGCAGATCACGTCGGCCATTCAGACGGGCGTGAAGGAAGGGATGATCGAGATGGACGCGTCGATCAAGAAGCTCTACGAGGAGAAAAAGATCTCCGCCCGCTCCGCGTACGACAAAGCGATCGACAAGGAGCAGTTCAAAGACGTCCTCCAGGCCGAAGGGATGCGGGAGTAAGCGCTCCTGCGAGGGTTCTGTGTGGCGCCGGCGCCCTCGCCGGCGGCATGAAATATTGATGCGCCGCCGAAGGCGGCGCGACATTGCTTTATCGCGCCGGCGAGGGCGCCGACGCCACACAGAAGCAGTTTCTTCTTGCTAGAACCTCTCCTGAACCCCGACGAGATAGTTCACGCGCGACGTCAACTGCGTCCCGTTCACGTTCTGCACGACGGGCACCTGCACGTAGCCGTACAGCGACGTCGCGTGTGAAACCGAAAACCGGACGCCGGGACTGACGTAAACGAACGTTCCACCCGTGAGATCGGGGTTCTCC
>DASYSN010000239.1:0-11182 GCA_036003305.1 Thermoanaerobaculia bacterium | reverse complement strand
GCGAGATGCAGCGTTCCGTAGCCGCCCATCGAGAGGCCGGTGAGGTAGACGCGCGACTCGTCGCCGTGGAACTCGGCGATGGCGCGATCGAGCGCCAGCATCGCCGCGTCGGCCGGCTCGCCGAGCCAGCGCGTGTCGGGCGGCGCCTGCGGGAAGACGACGATCGCCGGCACGCGCGCCGGCTCGAATCGAATCGTGTTGGCGACGCCGTGGATCGTCTCGCGCCAGCCGTCCGTCCCCCGCTCACCCGACCCGTGCAGGAAAAGGATCACCGGCCACGCGCGTGACGGGTCGTAGTCGCGCGGGACGTAGACGACGTAGGGGTACTCCGTAGGTCCGATCGTCAGCGACCGCGCGAGAAATCCCGTTTCACGCATCTGCGCCGTCTGACAGCCGAAGAGTGCCGCGCAGAAAAGAATCAGAAGCCGTCGCATCGTCCACCGTAGCTATCATCTCGCATTGCTCAGAAAGCCGACGAAGGAAGAGATCGCCGCGGCGTACGGCAAGACGCTGCCGGACGTCATCGCGCGCGATCTCGATGTCCTGTTCTGCGGGATCAACCCGGGCCTTTACACCGCCGCGGTCGGCCACCATTTCGGCCGCCCCGGCAACCGCTTCTGGCCGGTGCTCCATCGCGCCGGCTTCACGCCGCGGCTCCTCCATCCGTCGGAGCAGCGCGAGCTCCTGCAGTACGGCTGCGGCATCACAAACCTCGTCGCGCGCGCGACGACCGCGGCCGACGAGCTGAACGCCGAGGAGCTCGAGACGGGGGGAAAGGTGCTCGAGCGGAAGGTGAAGCGGTACGCGCCGCGCGTCCTTGCCATCGTCGGGATCGGCGCCTATCGCACGGCATTCGGCCGTCCTCGAGCCAAGATCGGACTCCAGCCGGAAACGATCGGCAGCACGGCGCTGTGGATCTTGCCGAATCCGAGCGGCCTCAACGCGAACTACACGCCGTCACAACTCGTTGACGTTTTCCGAGAGTTGCGCGAGTGGATTCAACAAAAAGGGTATTTGCAGCGTTCTATTCGTCGATGAGCTCCCCCACCGGCGGACACGACCGCATCTCCACGAAGGCAAAACTCGCGAACGAGCTCCGGATCCTCGGCAACGTTCTCGCGCGAGCACGCGAGCGCGCCGGGCTCAAGCAATTCGACGTCGCGGCGCGGCTGCATCTCCCGCCGTCGTATCTGTCGAAGGTCGAGAACGGCACACGCCGGCTCGACGTCATCGAGTTCGTACAGATCGCGAACGCGATGAACCTCGATCCGGCGGAACTGCTCCACGAGCTGGAGACGGCACTCGGGACGACAACAGGCCCGGTTGCAGTCGAATCACGCCACGTCGGATAGCTCCCGGCGCAGCCGCTTACGCGCGACGGATAAGTGCGACCGCACGGTCCCCTCGGGCAGGCTCGTCATCCGTGCGATCTCGGAGTGACGGAATCCATACACGAGATACAGCGACGCGACCGTCCGCTGCCGCGGCGGCAGATGTTCGAACGCTTCTCGGATGCGTCCGGCGAGCAGTCGTCCATACGCCAACGTGTCGGGACAATCGGTCAGCGGCCCCATGCTCGTCAGCTCCAGCGGCTCGAGCTTCACGCAGCGCCGATGGCGCAGCAAATCGAGCGCGAGGTTGCGGACGATCCGCATCAGCCACGGCCCGAACTCGCGGCCGGTGATGAGGCGATGGCGCTGGTCCCACGCCTTGACGAACGCCTCATGCGCCAGATCCTCGGCGTCTTCGGCGCTGCGCAGAATTCCGTTCGCGACGCGGCCCGCCTTCGCGAGATAGCGATCCGCCAGCCAGTCGAATCCTGCCGCGTCGCCGTTTCGGAACGCGTCAGCCGCTGTGATTTCAGTAAACATTGGTTGGGCTCCTGTGGAGATCACGGCCTTACAGCGACACCTTCCAGAGAACCGTGCCGCTGTTACTGATCGCTTCGAGCGTTCGCGTGGTCGCGCCGCCGGTGGTCGCCGGCGGAGTGACGACGACGGCATAGAAGCCACCGCTGAACGGATGGATGTCGGTCACGACGCCATCGACCGGCAGCGTCCACGCCTGCGTTCCGGTGGCCGTGCTGATCGCCGTGATTGTGGAGGTCACGGCGGTAGTCGACGTCGCGCGCGTGACGCTGACGCCGATCAGGTTCGAGTTCACCAGCTCGAAGTGCTCGCCGCTGAAGTTCGCCGAGGTCCAGAGCGTGGTGCCGGCGCTGCTGATCGCCTTGATCGCGAACGTCGGCTCGGTCGTCTTCGTCCCCGCCGCCGTCTCGATCGTCAGGTAGATCGTCCCATTGCTGTCGACCGCGAACCCGCCCGGTCCGCCCGGCCCACCGAAATCGCCCGGGAAACCGCTCTGCGCACCACCATGATCGGAACCATTCGCGAACGCGAGCGTCGCGAACATCATGACCGCGATTGCCATACTGAGTTTCTTCATTTGTCTTTGTCTCCTTGGTCGAGTTCGACGGGCAGGACTAAGACAAGCGAGGTGCCACCGCGCACAAGGGTGGGAGGGTGGTCGGGCGGGTCAGAATGACGCGCCGGAAAGGGACAGAATGACGCGGGTGGGTCATTTCGGACCAGTCAGCTAACAATCGGCTATCATTTGGCCAGAAGTGAAATACGCGATCACGTTCGCACCAGAAGCGCTCGATGACCTGAAGAGAGCGCCGAAAACTGATGCGAAGGCGGTTCTCGACGGAATCGAGCTTCATCTCCGCCATGCTCCGGAGTTGGTGTCGAAGAGCAGGATCAAACGGTTGCGAGCGCTACATTCACCGCAGTACCGGCTGCGCGTCGAGGATTGGCGAGTGTTCTACGACGTCGACGAGCGCGAGGTTTGGATCCGCGGCGTCGTCAGGAAGCCCGATGCCATCGCCTGGCTGGAACAGTTTGGAGATCCATCATGAAAAGAGTGCCGTTATCTGAAGTGAAAGACGACCTCTCCCGCTACGTCCAGCTTGCTGCGCAGGAGGAGATCATCGTTACGCGCCATGGCCGGCCGGCGGCCGTGCTGATCGGATTCGAAGACGAGGACGACTGGTTCGATTACCAACTCGAACACGATCCACGTTTCATCGCACGCATGGAAGCGGCGCGACGAAGTCTAGAGACTGGACGAGGGATTTCGATCGAGCAAGTACGCGCAGAACTGGGGGTATCCGGCGCCTCACGCTCACAACCGAGACCTTCAGGTAAACGCGCTACGGTGCCGAAGCACACGTCGAGCAAGAAGCGAAGGCCATAGCTCATCGATTGCCATTGCCCCAGCGGTGATTAACTTGGGAAACCGGACGAGATCGTGAACTTGAAACCGTCCGGGTCGCGGACTCGGAAGATCCGCACGCCCATCGGCGTGTCGGTGGGCGCCAGCTCCAGCGTGCCGCCGCCATCGACGATTCGTTTCGCGATGTCGTCGATGGACTGATCCGTCGTGATCATCAGCGAGAAACCTTCGCCTTTCACACGATCCGCGCCGCGCGCGCCGTCGTCCTGCGTGATGAGGATCCGCACATCGTCGCCTGCCCTCAACGACACCGCCATCACTTTCCCATTGCGCTCATGCTTCCGATCGATGGTGAAGCCGAGCAGATCGCGGTACCAGGCGAGGCTCTTCTCGAGATCGTTGACCGAAAGCGACGCTGACAGGGTGACGCCGAGGAAGGGTTCGGCAGATGTGCTTTGATCCATGGTGGCTCGCGTTCACTCGCGAGCAAGTTATCCGCCAACGAGTCATCTTACGCTGCTGGATAACAGCGGGTGCCGTAGCATTGCCTTCATGGTTTTGGAGGAAGTCGTCGAAGGCGCATGGCGGGAAGTGGCGAGGCTCGATCCGTTCACCGCACGGAAACAGATGGAGGCGATCGCCCGGCGCCAGCGGGATCTTCTCGCATTCATCATGACAATGTGCGAAGACCTGTCGGCTGAGGCACAGGAGATTGCGGTCTACGCATTCGTTGTCATTCTCAGGATGTTCGAATGCAGCTCGGTCCGGCAACTGCCAAAGGTGAAGCGGGGTCGCATAACAGCCGCCTACGGAAATACTCAGAATGAACTGGGGCGACTAACGAACGCAAACGATCGATTCATCGAACGACACGCAGAGGTGAGTTCCGGCACCGAGCCGTTCGTGATGCGATACATCACCGAGGTTCTCCTCGAACCCGAGAACCCGGAGGATGCCCTGCCGGACGATGAGATCGGCGCAGTCTTCATGTACCTGAAGACCGTTGTTGACGTTCTCCACGAGATCACGGAACCAGATCCGGAACGCTCTTAGTGGTGTCCGCCCGGAGGTGGCGGCGGTGGGCCGTTACGGCCGCCGCCGGGAGGGGGCGGGGCGTTGTGGCCGTTGCCTGGGGGCGGGTTGCCGCGGCCGGCGGGGCCGCCCGGGCCTTCCGGTCCGCGCGGGGTGCCGGCCATGTTGCGCGGCATGGGCATCGACATCGGTGGGGCGTGGTCGCTGAAGTCGACTGCTTCGCCGGCGTGGACGAACGTCGGCTCCTTCTTTAGCGGCGAGCGCACCTCGACAGTCCCTTCGAAGACACCGAGCGTGGTCTTGCCCTTGTCGTCGACTTCGACGCTGTACTGCGTGCCGCGAACCGCCAGCAGTGCGCCGGGCGTCTTCACGACCCGTGGCTCGCTGCCGGTGATCTTGTCGAACATCGCGTGGATCGTGCCGCGGCTCAGCGAGAGCAGCACGCCGGGCTCGTTCCCCGCCAGCACCACGTCGGTCGAGCTGAAGATCTCGAACTTCGCGCCGTGCTCTTTGCTGGCGATCAGGGCATATGAGAACCACCCCGTGTGCACCTTGTCGCCGCTCTGCGCCTTCGTCCCCGCCGCGGCCTGCACCTCGGACTTCGGCGTCGTCACCGTCACGGTGCGTTTCACCTCGTCGAAGCGGTAGTTGATCGGTGTGTCCGCGAATGCGGTCACGGCGCTGAGTGCAACGAGTGATGCGATAAATGTCTTCATGACGGGGCCTCGTCGGACGTGATGTTGTACCGCTTGATCTTTCGCGCGAGCGTCTTTCGCTCGATCCCTAGAATGAATGCGGCCTGCGTTTGATTTCCGGCCGTCGCACGAAGCACGGCGACGATGTGCTTCCGCTCGGCGTCGTCGAGGGAGCCGAGGTCCTCGGTTAATGCTGCAACAGCCGTAGTTTCAGCAACGGGTCCTTCGCCGTCTACGCGGCTCAGGATGACAGAGGTGTCGCGCATCGCCTGCCTCGCGGCCTCGGCGTCCACCAGCGCTCCGGAATCGATCGCCATCCTTCGTATGACTTGTTCCAGCTCCCGAACGTTTCCCCGCCAGGGATGCGCCTCGAGCGCGTCGAGCACCGACCGCGACGGGCCGGCGATCGGCTCACGGTGCATCTCCTCGGCGACCTTGCGCCGGAAGTGATCGACGAGCAGCGGGATGTCCGACCGCCGCTCGCGCAGCGCCGGGACACGGATCTCGTAGCCGGCCAGCCGGTAGTACAAGTCGTCGCGAAAGCGTCCCTCGGACACCAGTTGTTTGACGTCGCGATGCGTCGCCGCGATGACACGGACGTCGACGCGATGGCTCTTCTCGGAGCCGAGCGGCGTCACCATCCCGTCCTGCAGAAAGCGGAGCAGCTTCACCTGAAACGCCGGCGAGATGTCGCCGATCTCGTCGAGAAACAATGTTCCGCCGTCGGCACGTGACAGCGCGCCGCGCCGCTCCTGCCGCGCGTCGGTGTAGGCCCCTCGCGTGGAGCCGAACAGCTCGTTCTCGAGGAGCGTGTCGGGGATCGCGCCGCAGTTGATGGCGATGAACGGACCGTCCGCGCGCGTGCCGAGGTCGTGGATCGAGTGCGCGACGAGCTCCTTGCCGCTGCCGCTCTCGCCGCGGATCAGCACCGGCACGTTGAGCGACGCCACGCGCGTGATCGCTTTGTACATCTCGACCATCGTGCGGTCGCTGCCGACGATCCGCGATGGAGGTGCAGGCTCGATCGGCGCCGCTTCCGGCTCGTTCTTTCGCACCGCCGCGGCGACGCGGTCGATCAACTCCGACAGCTCGAATGGTTTCGCGAGATAGTCGAACGCGCCGGCGCGGTGCGCGAGCGCAGTCGTCTCGATCGTTCCGCGGCCTGTCATCAGGATCACGCGCGGCGGATCGCGGCGCTCGACGATCGACTGCAGCAGCGCGATACCGTTCTCCCCAGGCATGTAGATGTCGCTGACGACGACGTCGACTTTGTGCTCGCGCAAGAGCTGCATCGCCGACGCGGCGTCGCTCGCGCGAATCACGCGATGGCCGACTTTCTCGAGTGCCAGCGCGGCGCTCTCGCGGATCCCCTCGTCGTCGTCCACCACGAGCACGCGCGCCATCAAGCAGCTCTCCTCAAATGAATACGGAAGACGGTGCCGCCGCCGTTGGCCTCGTCCACTTCCGCGCCGCCGCCGTGCCACCGCGCGATCTCCGACACGAACGAGAGGCCGAGGCCGAGGCCTTGCGTGCCGGCGGCGGTCGTGCCGCGGAAGAAGCGGTCGAAAATGCGCGCGCGCTCGGCGGCGGTGATCCCCGGTCCGCGGTCTTCGACTTCGAGCACGGCTCCGCCGTCGCGTCCGCGGACGCGCACTGCGACTTCGGCCGAGGGGGTCGTGTACTTCAAGGCGTTGCTCACGAGATTGTCGATGATGCGCTCAATCAGCGCCGAATCGGCGCGGACGAGCACTCCCGGCTCGGCGACCGCCGAAAGCGGCCGGTCCGTGCTCGCCCGGAGGAACTCGACGCGTCGCGATGCCAGCTCACCGAGGTCTATGACGGACGTGGAGCTCGCAAAGTCGCGCAGCGAGAGGCGCTCGAGGTCGAGCAGTCCCGTCACGAGCGACTGCAGCTTCCCCGCCTCGGACTCGAGCAGCGACGTCACGCGCTGCCGTTCGCTCTCGCTCAATTCGAACCCGCCGAGGAGTTGCGTGAGACCGCGCATCGAGGCGAGAGGCGTCTTCAGCTCGTGCGCGAGCAGGCGCTTCGCCTCCGCCTCGTGCTCGCGGTGCTCCGCGAAGCGTTTCGCGACGGCGCGGCCGAGGCGGACTTCCTGGATGACGAACACCAGCTCGACGACCGCGATCGTGAGCAGGAACGTGATGAACGGGATGGCGAGGTTCGCGCGATCGAGGAGGAGCGCGCCGGTGGTGATCACGAGCACGACCAGCACAATCTCGCTGACGCGACGGCGATGATCGCGGAGCGCCACGATCGCGCCGGCGAGGACCGCGGCGATGATTCCGGCGACGATCGGCGGAACGACGCGGATCGTCTCGCCGCGGATGAGCGACTCGGTGGCTGCCGCGTGAACGGTGACGCCGGGGTCGGGACGATGGCGCGACGAAGCGGGCGTGAGCACGCGGTCGCCGAGGGCGAGGGCGGTGGGGCCGAAGAAGACGAGCTTACCGGTGGCCGGTCGCCAGTGGCCGGTGGCCAGATCGACGGCACTCACTTGTGGCACTTCGCGCGGAGGCGTCCGAAATGCCGGCGAGATCGAGATGCCGACCGGGATCGGCCGTCCCGTGAACAGTGACGACGCTTCCACGGCGACCGCGGTCAACGCGCGGTCTTTGCTCTGCTTGGTCGAGGCGAGCCGGCGGAGGATGCCGTCGTGATCGACCTCGAAGTTGCCATGCGACGCGATCGCGGCGGTGCGCAGCGCGGGCGACGGGAGGAGCCATTCGCCGCGGTCGTCGAGCACGGAGACGGCGATCGTCGGAACGCGGCGCATCGCGGCGGCGAGCTGGTCGTCGCCCTCGCGCGGATCGGTGAGGAGGACGTCGAGCACGACCGCCTTCGCCGACTGCATCCGCGCGACCAGGCCCGCGATGACCTCGCGCTTCCACGGCCACGGACCGAACGCCTGCAGCGACTTCTCATCGACCGCGACAACGATTACGTCGCGTGCGGGCTTCGACGGCAACGTACGCAACACCACATCGCGCGCCGGCAGCTCCAGCGGATCGGCGACGCCGAACGCGAGGAGCAGGGTGACGATGACGAGAGTCGCGAATGCTGCTTTCGCAGCGGGCATGCAGGAATGGTAGCGGCATCCGCGTCATCCTGAGTCGGAGTTGCCACTCCGTCATCCTGAGCCGCGTAGACGGCGAAGGATCTCAAGTTTCGTAGCACGAGCCACGTGCAGCGCATTTGGAGATCCTTCGCCGCGCTACGCCGGCTCAGGATGACGGAATTCTTCGGCGCGATTTCTTCACACCCTCTCATGACGCCGGGTGCGTGGCCTTGTACTCCTTCCACTTCGCCAAAACCTCGTCCGCCGCCGGCTTCAACTTCGCCCAGCTTGCGCGGGCGTCGGTGGTCGGAGCGGCGTCGGCGCTGGTGACGACGTTCTCGAGCGCGCCGAGGGCGCTGTCGATGAAGCGGAGTGAGTTGGTGGATGAGGGCGAGAGCCACCACGCACCTTCCGGAGCCGTGTCGGCGATGTCATGCAGCCGAGCGTCGGATGACTTCTTGGCCATCGTCCCCGCCTCCTCCACTGCCGCCGAGACGAGCGCATGTTCCGCCTCGATCTCGCGCGCGAGCGTGAACTGCTCGTCGTACGCCGACTGCGGGAGCTTGATGCGCGGATCGGGAACGAGCGTCAGCGGCTGCGTCACCTTCTGGCCGTCGACCGTCAGCACGACCGTGTAATTGCCGGGCGGCGCCCAGACGCCGTCGCCGGCGCCTCCGCCGCGCCGGGCGCGTCCCGTGAGCGATGCGTAGTGCAGCGACCAGACGAAGCGGTGCATCCCGGCGGCGGCGGAGACCGGAACCGGCGCCACGAACCACTCCGGCGCGGTGTTGAGCTTCGCGAGATTCGGCGTCGGCACCTTGTCGGCGCTGCTGTAGGTGCGCACGACGGCGTTCTTCGTGTCGAGGATCTCGATCGTCACCGGCTGCTTCGCGGCCGCGGGAAGGAGGTAGTCGATGTACGCGCCGCTCGGCGGATTCGGCGCCATCGCCTCATCCTTCGGCATTGGCGAACCGGTGAAGCCGGCGCCGCGCTCGCGGATGGTGATGGCGGGCGGGAAGAGGAACGGAGAACCCGCCGGCAGGATTGCCGGCGCCACACGAAGGGGCGCGACGTCGTCCATGACCCAGAACGCGCGGCCGTGCGTGGCGATCACGACGTCGTTGCCGTGCACGTCGATGTCGCGCACCGACGTGATCGGCAGATTGAGCTGTATCGACTGCCAGTGATCGCCGTCGTCGAACGAGACGTAAACGCCCTTCTCCGTGCCGGCGTAGAGCAGCCCCTTGCGCACCGGGTCCTCGCGGACCGCGTTCACGAAACTGCCGTTCGGAATGCCGTTGACGACGAGGTCCCAATGCTTGCCGCCGTCGTGCGTCCGGTAGATGTACGGCCGCACGTCCTCGATGCGGTGGCGATCGACGGCCGCGTATGCCGTCTCCGCGTCGAAGTGCGACGTATCGATGATGCCGACCTTCGACCAGCCGGTGAGCGCGGGCGGCGTGACGTTGTCCCAGTGCGCCCCTTCGTCGTGCGTGCGCCAGATCTGGCCGTCGTCGGTGCCGGCCCAGATCTCGTGATCGGCCATGCGCGATGGCGCAATCGAATAGACCACGCCGAAACGCGATCCCGGTCCCGCCTTCAGCGCGGCCGTGGTCGGATCGAGATTCGCCGGAATGCCGGGATTCTCGCGCGTCAGATCGGGGCTGATCACCGTCCAGTGATTGCCGCCGTCGTCCGTCCGGAAGACGCGCTGATTCGCGAAGTAGAGGACGCGCGGATCGCGGTACGAGAAGACCAGCGGCAGCGTCCAGGTGCGGCGGTCGACGTTCGGATACGCGACCGTCGGATCGACGACCTGCGTCTGGTACGTCCGCGTGTCGAGCTTCTCGACGCGGCCGCCGTAGAGGATCTCCGGGTCCTTCGGATCGGGGGCGACGTTGTCGCTCTCCCCGCCCGCCGTGATCTCGCGGAACTGCGTGATGCTGATGCCGTCGATCGTGTTCGTGCGGCTCGGGACGCCGGCGGCGCCGGAGTCCTGCTGCGCGCCGTAGACCCAGTACGGAAAACGGTTGTCGGTGATGACGTGGTAGAACTGGCCGATCGGCTGATTGAACCAACTCGACCAGGTAACGCCGCCGTTCACGGAGACGACGCACCCTTGATCGACGCCGAGGATGCGGCGCTCCGGGTGCTGCGGATCGATCCCGAGCGAGTGGTAGTCGTCGCCGCCGGGCGCCCCTTTCACCGGGACGAACGTCTTCCCCCCGTCGTCGGAGCGATAGACGTTGACGTTGATCGAGTAGACGACGTCGGCGTTCTTCGGCTCGACGTCGACTTCACCGAAATACCAGCCGCGGCTCCAGACGCGCGCGTCGCTGCTCGACCGCGTCCAGTTCGCGCCGCCGTCGTCAGAGCGGTAGATGCCCCCCTCCGGCGCGTCGACGACCGTGTAAATCCGGTTCGGCTGCGACGCCGCGACCGCGATCCCAATCCGTCCCGGCTTCTCCGCGAAGCCGTGGCCCTTCATCTCCGTCCAAGTGTCGCCGCCGTCGGTCGACTTGAAGAGTCCCGAGCCCGGGCCGCTGGATGGCGGGTAGATGCTCCACGGCGTCCGGCGCGTCTGCCACAGCGCGGCGTAGATGATGTTCGGGTTCGACGGATCGAGCTTCACGTCGACCGCCCCGGTATCGTTGTCGTTCCGGCTCAGAATGCGCTGCCACGTCCTGCCGCCGTCCTTCGACCGGAACAGTCCGCGCTCCGCATTCGGTCCGTACGGATGACCGAGCGCCGCGACGTAGACGAGGTCGGGATTCGACGGATGCACGGCGATGCGCGCGATCTGCTGCGAGTCAGTGAGGCCGATCCTCGCCCACGACTTGCCGCCGTCGACTGACTTGTACATCCCATCGCCCTGCGCGATGTCCGAGCGCATGTCGGCCTCGCCGCTGCCGACGTAGATCACCTTCGCGTTCGACGGCGCCACCGCAATCGCCCCGATCGAGCCGATCCCCGCGCCATCGAAAATCGGCTGCCACGTGCGTCCGGTGTCGTTGGTCTCCCAGACGCCGCCGTTCACGCTGCCGAAGTAGAAATGCTCGGGCTCGCTCGGAACGCCGGTCACCGCGAGCACGCGCCCGCCGCGGAACGGCCCGATCAGCCGCCAGTGCAGGTCGCCGAACGGAGC
>DASYSN010000238.1:0-47069 GCA_036003305.1 Thermoanaerobaculia bacterium | reverse complement strand
AACGAAGGCACCTGCAAGATCTGGCATCTCTACGGCGGCGTCCCCGACCTCTCCAACATCGAGGTGCCCGCGTGACCGCCGTCATCCTGAGCCGGCGTAGCGCGGCGAAGGATCTCCAGATGCGCCGCTCAAGCCACGTGCCGCGAAGTTTGAGATCCTTCGCTGTCTACGCGGCTCAGGATGACGGGAGCGCCGAGGTGTCCCTATGAGCGCCACCACTCTCCCCTTCGCCGGCCGCGTGACGCTGAAACAGGGCGGCGGTGGCCGTGCGATGCGCAATCTGATCGAGCGCATCTTCATCCGCGAATTCGCCGAGATGCCGTTCGACGGTGTCGGCCTCGCGGCGATGGACGACGGTGCGGCGATCCCGATCGGTGACGGCCAGTACCTGATCGTCACGACCGACTCGCACGTCATCCATCCGATCTTCTTCCCCGGCGGCGACATCGGCCGCATCTCCATCAGCGGCACGGTGAACGACCTCGCCATGATGGGCGCGACACGCCCGCTCGGCATCACCTGCGGCGTGATCCTCGAAGAGGGCTTCGACGTCGCGCTGCTCGAGAAGATCCAACGCTCGCTGGTCGATACCTGCAAGGAAGCGAACACGGTCGTCGTCACGGGTGACACGAAAGTCATGGGCCGGGGCGAAGTCGACGGGATCGTCATCAACACCACCGGCGTCGCGATCACCCGCCGCGTCGTGCGCGACAACGCCGTCCGTCCCGGCGACAAGATCATCGTCACCGGCACGATCGGCGACCACGGTCTCGCGGTCATGAGCGCGCGCCACGGCCTCGATCTGGAGGGCGACCTCGTCTCCGACGTCGCGCCGATCAACTCGCTCGTGCACGACGCCCTCGAAGCGGCGGGCGACGCGATTCACGCCATGAAGGACCCGACGCGCGGCGGGGTCTCGAGCTCGCTGCACGAGATGGCGTCGAAGAGCAAGGTCGGCATCGTCATTCAGGAGCGCGCGATCCCGCTCACGAACGCCGCGCGCGCCGCCGGCGAGATCCTCGGCATCGACCCGCTGCATGTCGCGAACGAAGGGAAGGCGCTCATCGCCGTCGATCCCGAGTTCGCCGCCCATCTCCTCGGCGTCCTCCGAAACCATCCGCTCGGCCGCAACGCCGCGATCATCGGCACCGCGGTGTCCGAGCGTCCCGGCTCGATCATCCTCGACACCGGCTTTGGCAAGCGCCTGCTCGCCGAGCCCGATGGCGAACCGCTCCCGCGCATATGCTGAACGTCGCCGTCCTCTGCTCGAAACGCGCCCCCGCGATCGACGTGCTGATGCAGCGGGCCGACGTGGACGTCGTTTCAGTGCTCTCTCCCGTTCCGCCGCCGCTCCCGTTGCGGCGCGAGCACGATGCGCAGCTCGCCACGGAGTTGACGCGCCTCCGCGCGGACCTCGTCGTCTGCCTCGGCTACCTCTACATCCTGACCGAGCCGATGCTCACCACGTTCCGAGGACGCATCCTCAACCTGCACGACGGCGAGCCACGCTTCCCCGGCCTCCACGCCACGCGCGACGCGATCGTCGCGGGCGCTCGCCAGACGCGCAGTATCGTGCACATCGTCGACGAGACGCTCGACGGCGGGCCGTTGCTCTTCGCGAGCAAGCCGTACCGGGTCGCGCCGTTCGTCCACGAGGCCGTGCGCGGCGGCGAGACGAAGATCGTGAGGGCGTACGCGTACGCGCACCGCGAATGGATGATCCGCGACGCCTGGCCGAAGCTCCTCGATCGCGCCATCGAGTCGTTCGCTCTGGAGGCTGCCTCGTGACGTTCATCCGCGTCGAGAAGCGCGAGTCGGTCGGCATCATCACCATCGACCGGAAGGAGCGATTCAACTCGCTCGACGTCGAGACCGCCCGCGACCTCCGCAAGGCCGGACTCTCGCTCGCGCGCGACGAACAGGTGCGCGCCGTGATCCTGCGCGGCATCCCCAACGTCTTCTGCAGCGGCGCCGATCTCAAATACATCCGCGCCGGCGGCGACGCTGAAGACCTGTCCTATCTGACCGCGAAACCTCGCAACCCCGAAACCTACGGATCCATCTTCAAACAGATCCTGGAGTACATCCACTCGACGATCTCCGAGATCCGGCGTGCGCCGAAGCCGTTCATCGCGGCGGTCGACGGCATCGCGGCGGCCGGCGGATTCGGTCTCGCGATGTCGTGCGATCTCGTGATCGCCAGCGAGCGCGCCACGTTCGAGTGGGCGTATGGCAAGACCGGCCTCACCGGCGCGGAGAGCTCGACGTTCTTCCTGCCGCGCCTGCTCGGATTCCGGCGCGCGATGGAGCTGCTCTTTCTCAATCCGCGGCTCGACGCCAGGTCAGCGCTCGAATACAACCTCGTCACACGCGTCCTCCCCGTCGAAGGGTTCGACGATGCGGTCTTCGCGATTGCACAGCAGGCCGCGAGCGGTCCGACCGAGGCGCTCGGCATCGCGAAGGGATTGATCAACGCCGCCGCCGGAATGGATCGCCTCGACTACCACCTCGACCGCGAGCTCGAGAACCTCGCGCGCATCGCCGACGGGTCCAACTTCGCCGAGGGCATCGACGCGTTTTTCGCGAAACGCGAGCCGGCGTTCGGAGCGAAGTGATGCACGAGTACTCGATCATTCAGTCGCTCGTCGACAGCGTCGAATCGCTGGCGCGGGAGCACTCGGCGAGCGTGCATCACGTCTACGTCGGCATCGGCGAGCTGGCGGGCGTCGACTGCGACCTGCTGCAGACCGCGTACGACACGTTCCGATTCGCCACCATCTGCGAGAACGCGCCGCTGACCATCGACCGGATCGCGGCGCAATGGCAGTGCCCCCGCTGCGGCGGCCCGATCGCGCGCGGCGAGATCCTGAAGTGCACGCTCTGCGACGAGCCCGCGAAGCTCGCCGCGGGCGACGAGATCGTCCTCAAACGAGTGGAGCTGGAGGTTGCCTGATGTGTCAGGACCATCAACACGATCATGAAACGAACGTCGTTCCCGTCGAAGTCGGCCACCGCATCCTGAAGCGGAACGACGCCGCGGCGGTGCACAACCGCGAGCACTTCCTCGCGGACGGCATCCTCGCCGTCAACGTCATGGGCTCACCCGGCGCCGGCAAGACGGCCGTGCTCGAAGCGACCGCGCGCAACACCACGAATTCCGCGAAGTTCGCCGCCATCGCCGGCGATCTCGCCACCGAGCACGATTCCGAGCGCCTCAACCTCGCCGGCCTCCGCTCCAAGGCGATCCAGACCGGACAGGCGTGCCATCTCGACGCCGAGTTGCTGCACAAAGCGCTGCACGGCTTCTCGCTGAAGGGCGTCGACTACCTGTTCATCGAGAACGTCGGCAACCTCGTCTGCCCGGCCGTGTACGACCTCGGGCAGTCGCTCAATGTCGTCGCACTCTCGGTGACCGAGGGAGAAGACAAGCCGCTCAAGTATCCGACCATGTTCCAGCGCGCCGACCTCGTGCTCATCACCAAGATCGACCTGCTCCGCCATCTCCCGAACGTCAACGTCAACAAGATCTATGATGCGATCTCGCGTGTGATGCCGTCGCCGCGCGTCATTCAGGTTTCGGCGCTCGACGACACCGGCTTCGAAGAGTGGCTCGCGTGGCTCGAGACCAAGCGCGCCGAGCTGCTGCAGCCGGCATACGCGTGAGGACATGAACCAAGTCTCGGTCTACGCCATCATGCTCACCGCCGCGGCGGTCGGGTCGCTGCATACGGTGATCCCCGATCACTGGGTGCCGTTCGCGGCGCTGGCGCGTTCCCGCCGCTGGGGTGCGCTGCACACGGCGCGCGTGACGGTCCTGTGCGGCTTCGGCCACGTCACGGTCTCCGCAATCCTCGGCGTGATCGCGCTCTTCGTCGGACTCGGAGCGGTGCATGCGTTCGGCGCGACGCTGGAGAACAAGTCGATCTACCTCCTCATCGCGTTCGGCGCGATTTACATGGCGTGGGGCCTGTGGCGCAGTTTCCGCCGCGATCCGCTCGCGGTCCTGCATGACCACCATCATCATCATCCGCACGGCCACAACGACCACGACCACGGGCTGACCGAATGGTCGCTCTTCGCGCTCTTCTCCGCCGATCCGTGCGTCGCCGTGATCCCGATGATCATGGCGGTTGCGGGCGCGGGATGGCCGGCAGTCCTCGGCGTGATCGTCGTCTACGAGGTCGCGACCATTGCGACGATGATCGTGCTCGTCGGCGCGGCACGCGCGGGCGCGCAGGCGATCCGTTTCGCGTGGTTCGATCGCTTCGGCGACGCGGTGGCGGGTGCGCTCATTCTCGTACTCGGAGCGACACTCGCAACGCTCGGCTTGTAACACCGGTCACCATACAAGGGTGTAACTCCTCCTAGCCGCACTGCTGCGCAGCGACGATAGTGGCGTTGGAGGAAACCCATGGAACAGCGTCACGTCATCATCCCTGCCGCTAGTGTCATCTTGAAAGGCACGCTCTGGCAGCCGGCCGAGCGCAGCGGCGCGGCCGTATTGATTGCGGGGCCTGGCGGGGAAGTGCGGGACGCGAAGCTCATCGACGAGCTGGCGCGGATCAACGTCGCTACCTTGCAGGTCGACCTCCTCACCGAAGACGAGCAACAGTTCGACTCGCGGACGGGACACTTCCGCTACGACGCCGACTTCCTGGCGCACCGGCTCATCTCCGTCGCGCAGTGGCTGCAACGCAACGTGTCGAGCGATCTGCCGCTGGCGTTCATCGGCACGACCGTCGGCGCCGCCTCGGCGCTGGTCGCCGCCGCGCTTCGGCCCGATCTCGCGAGTGCCGTGGTCGCGATCAACGGCCGCACCGATCTCGCTTCCGACTACCTTCGCAACGTGAAGACCCCGACCCTCTTCGTCCTCAACGATATGCCGGTGCTTCGCATGAACCGCGACGCTTTGGCGCAGATCAAGGGCGAAAAGCGCATCGAAGTCATCCACGCCGAGGATGGCCAGGCGCTCGACCACTTCGTGCAGAAAGCCGTCAGGTGGATCGAGGACCGGGTGGTAGCCGCGGTCGCGTAGTTCTCTCGTGTGGCGCGGGCTTTCCAGCCCGCGCCCCCACCCCCCCGGGGCGCAGGCTAGAAAGCCTGCGCCACACGGCTTCTGCGCGACTGTCAAGCTGCGCAGCGAGACTGTTGGCCTGCGCAGCGAGACTGTTGAGGCGTACAGCGGCCGCGTAAGGCCGTACAGCCCCGCTGCACATCCGCACAGCGCCACTCCGCACGCGTACAGCGCCGCTGCGCACTCGTACAGTCCCGCTGCACAGCCGTACAGTCCCGCTGCGCACGTGTACAGCGCCGCTGTACAGCCGTACAGTCCGGCCGCGCAGGCCAACAGTCTCGCCTCGCACCGCCGCGGTACCTTCGCCGCGCTACGCCGGCTCAGGATGACGGAGTTGGGACTAGTACACGGCGCTCGACGGGGCGATGGTGTGCATCGTTTCCTCGATGCGGTGCCGCTCGACGACGAAGTCGTCGTGGTCGTGGCGGAATCCTTCAACGACGTAGCACGACCAGCAGACCGGGTCGGCGCTGCGGAAGAGGTCGGGGAGGTCTTCGACGCGGACGCCCGTCCACTCGTGGATCGCTCCATCAGAGACGCGGATGGCCGGCGGACGCTCGTGCCAGACGATGCGGCCGATCGGCTTGTGGCAGAAGACGCACGCTTTGCCGGTGTACCAGTCGGCGACGATCGTTCGCACGAGACACGATTGGGGTGACGCCTCGATCTGCGAGAGGCACGCTTCGTCGCAGCCCTGCATCTCCGGCCAGCGCGAGCACGACTTCAGGTTCACCACCGGCTCGCCGGCTACGGCGCGCCAGTGCGCGGCGCGCAATGCGTTGACCGAAACCGCCGCCGGCCTCGCATTCTCCGGACAGGTGATCAGCCGGACGCCGCGGTACTTCCGCCACGTCGAGAGATATCCGGTGAGGACGAGATAAGCGGCGCCCGCGACGAGAACCGAAGCGGCCAGCGTCCATGCAGTCATGGCGCACCTCCAGCGTCAAGATGTCGCGGGGGTGAACAGAAAGCAGTGATCGCCCTTACGCGGCCATGTGATCCGTGAGAAAATCCTTACTGAATTACCAATGTCTCTCGTTCACCAAGGCTCGCCATCCGTGCAGGCCCTGCCGGACCGTCTCGCCTGGCTGCTGATCGGCGCCGGCGTTGCGGCGATCGTCTCGCTCGAGTTGTTCGCCCCCGGCTGGTGGCGCATCGGGGAGGTCACGCTCATCTTCGTCGTGATTGCGCTCGCGGTGGGCGAGCTGCGGCGGGCGAAGTCGGCGGCGGAAGGGGAGCTTCGCGAGGCGCGTGCCCGTCACCGAAACCTGCTCGATGCATTGCCGCACTACATCTTCAGCATCGACAACGACGAACGCTACACCGCGTTGAACGCGCAGTCGTGCAGCTACTTCGGTCTCCCGGAGGAGGAGATCATCGGCCACACCGCGGAGGAGCTGGGGATTCCGCCGGATGTTGCCCGCCCGTGGCACGAGATCAACGCACGCACGCGCACGAGCGGGAAGAGTCAGACGCTCGATCTCGTCATCCCCGGCGATGAGACGCGGTACGAGCACGTCATCACGCAGCCGTTGCGAAATGAGCGGCGCGAGATCGTCGGCGTCACCGGCGTCGCGATCGACGTGACCGAGAAACGGCGCGACGAAGAGGCGCGGCGCCGGCTCGACGAACAGATGTCGCATCTCGCGAAGATGGAGTCGCTCGGCACCCTCGCCGGCGGCATTTCCCACGACTTCAACAACATCCTGAGCATCATCCTGACGCACGCGACGATCCTCGACCGCCACTGTAGCGACGCGCAGTTGCAGCGAAGCATCGGCGCGATCCGGCAGGCGGTGGACCGCGGCGCCGCGATCTCGGGGCGGATCCTCACCTTCGCGCAACGCGGCGAGGTCCGCGCCGGCGCGGTCGATGTCGCGCGGCTCCTGGGCGATCTGCATGCGCTCGTCGCGGAGACCTTCCCGCGCACGATTCGTTTCGAGGTGAACGTGGCTCCCGGCCTTCCGCCGATTGCGGGCGACGCCGGCCAGCTCCAGCAGGCGCTCCTGAATCTCTGCATCAACGCGCGCGACGCGATGCCCGACGGCGGCACCCTTTCGATCGAGAGCCGTCTCGACGGCGATCGCGTCATGATCGCTGTCTCGGATGAAGGCGTCGGCCTCGACGAGGAGACACGGAGCCGCATTTTCGAGCCGTTCTTCACCACGAAGGACAAGTCGAAAGGCATGGGCCTCGGCCTTGCGATGGTCTACGGCATCGTCCGATCGCATGGAGCGGACATCGACGTCGATTCGCAGCTGGGCTCCGGGACGACGTTCCGGCTCTACTTCCCCGTTGCCGCGTTCCCGGCGCTCGCGCAAGAATCCGAGGTTGTACCCGCAGCCGAGCCCGCACGCGGCGCGCGGTTGCTGCTCATCGAAGACGAAGAGGGAATCCTCGCCGGTCTCGAAATGCAGCTTGCCGACGCCGGTTACGTCGTGCAGACCGCGCAGAGCGGCCCCGAGGCGCTTGCGAACATCCGCGACGTACCCGCCGTCGTCCTGATGGACCTCGGCATGCCCGGCATGGGCGCCGTCGAGCTGATCGACGCGCTGCGGACCCTCGTGCCGGGCCTGCCGATCGTCGCGATGACCGGATACGTCGACCCCGAGGTCCATGACGCCGTGCGCGAGGCGGGGGTCACGCGGATCCTGCAGAAGCCGTTCGCGACGAACGAGTTGCTGGCCGCCATCGACGCTACACTTCGTTCATGAACGTGCTTCTCTGGGTAGTTCAGGTGCTGCTCGCTCTGTTCGCGATCGGCGGCGGAACCTACAAGATTCTCGCGTACGACAAGATCGCGAACATGCCGCAAACCGCCGCGCTGCCGCACAACGCGTGGATCGCCCTCGGCGTCTTCGAGGTGATCTGCGGCCTCCTGCTGATCATTCCCTTCGCGAAGGGACGCTTCATCCCGATCGCCGCGACCGGTCTCTTGATCGAGAGCATCGCCCTCGCCGTCATCGACGCTCGATATTCGACCGAATTCACCGCTCAGAACCCGCTGGTCTGGGTCATCGTGATGGCGATCGAGGCGGCGTTCATCGCCTTCTTCCGTAGGGGTCAGGTCGAAAGTTGAAAGTAATCGCGTTCGCTGCCGCTCACGAATCGAACTAGCCCGAAGCGCGCGAGCGATTCGGCGTGCGTTCGTGAATCGTGAGGAGCGCGGTGGCGACGTTGCGCTTCGTCTCCTCTGGGACCGCGGCGGGGACCGCCGGCTGAATAGGGAACGGCCCCCACGATTCGACGACGCGCAGCGAGTGTTGCTGCATTCGCAGCACGTTCGAGTCGATCGCCGCCGCATCCGCTTCGCCGCCCGCGACCATCTCGAGCGAGCGCAGGTGCGAGCCCGACGCGATCAGCTCGCCGAAGAATGCGTCCGGCGACTGCGGCGCGCAGCGTTCCGCCATCGAGAACCACCCGCTCTTCGAATTGCGGTCGTTGTAGGCCCATCGCGCGCCGCGGAGATCGGCGAACGTCCGCACCGGTGAGTCCGTGCTCACGACGACGTCCGCGAAATAGACGGGCTTTCCCTCCGCACGCTGATCGACCGGTACCGGCAGCGGCAGAAGAGCCACCGTCTCCGACGACCGGTTGAGAAACCGGAACGACGGCGCGCAGATGAACCCGACGTCGGCGGCCCCGGATGCGAACGGATCTTCGTCGCCCGTCAACGGTCTGGAAATCCGCTCCTCCGACCGCAGATCCGTCGCGACCCCGCACTGTTCCGCCAGATCGCGCGCGATCAGTTCGTACAGCCCCGCGGGAATGCTCGGCGATAGGTACGTGATCAGTCGCAGCACGCGGGCTGAAACAGGGAGTCGTGCGGTTTCTTTCCGGAGCAGCGGACCGCGCGCGGGGCGGCTGCCGCCCGAGTGTCAGCCCGTCCGTCTCCGACGTGAGCCTCGCCGAGGTGAAGCGACTCGATCCGACGCTTCAGGTTCCACGTCCGGAACCTTCGCGAGCACCGCCTCGAACCGCTTCCGACTGCCGCGCTTAGCTCTGCCTTCGAGGTACTCCTCGGTCATCAGCGCCGACATCTTTTCAGCTACGGCAGAGCTGATGAGTTGATTGATCGATACCCCTTCCCGAGCGGCCACCTCGCCGAGTTTGCGGTGAAGAGATTCGGGAAGCCGCAGACTTAGTGCACCCATTTCCCACCTCGAAGGTCTTGAAGAAACTTTCCTGGAGTCAAAACGCGGATGCCGAACCTTTCGGCGCCACGAAAATCTCGTGTGTTGTGCGTGACGATCCCGTCGCATTTCGCCGCCACCGCAAGTTCAAGAATCAAGTCATCGCCGGGATCGCGAAGCGTTGGCCGCCACAGGAAAAACACCGTTTGTCGTACTGCTACTTCACAGATGTAGTCGATCAAGTCGCGAACGTCTCTTTCGGTCAACGGTGATGAAGAGACGTGCCGAAGAAGCGCGTCTTCGTATTCGAGAACGAGCGACACCGACACTGCCACCTCGTATTCGCCCTCTGCAAGCCGGGAAAGAAGCTCAAAAGATGCACCACGGCGCGATCGAACGGCGGCGACCAAGACGTTCGTGTCGAGAACGACTGTCGGCATGCTGAGATGGTACCAGATGTGATACCACGATGCCTCTAGAAGCGGGCCGACCGCTTCCGGAAGCACTCGGACCGCTTCCGGAAGCACTCGGACCGCTTCCGGAAGCACTCGGACCGCCTCCGGAAGCACTCGGACCGCTTCCGGAAGCACTCGGACCGCTTCTGGAGACACGCGGCTCTCATCGATACCGATGTAGGCGCCGGACGACAGGAGCGAAGTGTGGCAGAATATCTTTGCGGCAGACGCAAATAAGTCGTACACTGCCGTTTCTCCCATGAGCGGCGTTCTGGTCATCGAAGACGACAGGGCGCTGTGTCGCTTGTTCGAGCTGATGTTGAAGCGCGACGGGCTCACGGCGGATGTCGTTGAGCGCGGCGACGACGGCGCGGATGCGATCGAGCGCCAAGGCGACGGCTATGACGCGATCCTGCTCGACATGATGCTGCCGGGGATGAACGGCGCCGAGATTCTGAGCCGCGTCCGCTCGACGAAACCGTACCTCCTCGACCGGATTCTCGTCATCTCCGCGGCGCCGACTCACGTCCTGCAGGCGGTCGAGAAGGTTGGTGACGTGCGGGGCGTGTTCCGGAAGCCGTTCGACCTCGATACGGTGGTGACGACACTGCGCGAGTGTGTCCGCGACAGCGAGGCCGCGCGCGGTCACTGATCGCGGATTACCGAACGGCTGTTATGATTCCGACACCGTGTCTCAGGGGCGGGCCCTTGTCGCTGTAGCAGCCGAACTGCAGCAACAAGTCATCGAGGCTCTCGATGGCTGGACTCTGCACGCATTTCCCGACGGCGAATCGGCGATCGATCACCTCTGGGAAGGCTCGCCCGACCTGATCGTTCTCGACTTCGATCTCCCGCGGATGACGGCATACGACGTGGTCCGCCACCTCAGCATGCGCCGTCCCGAGCTCCTGGAGCGAACGGTCGTCCTGATCGACGGCAACGACAACGCCCGCGCGCTCATCGAGGGCGTCACGATCCGCCGCTGCATCGACAAGTCGGACGGACACGCCGCGACGGCAGCGGCGCTGCGGGCGCTCACGACTCACGGCTAGAATGAAGTCCATACCGTGTCCCGCCCCGCAATTGCGCTCTCTATTCTTCTGGGTCTTTTCCTGGCAACGGGCGCATTTGCTCTCGATCCGCACCGCGCGCTGACGCAGGCGCGGCTCACGGTCTGGACGAGCGACGCCGGACTCCCGCAGAACTCGATCGAGACGATCGTGCAGACGCGCGACGGCTATCTCTGGATGGGGACGGAGGAAGGGCTCGCGCGGTTCGACGGCGTCCGCTTCGTCGTCAGCGATCGCGAGACGTCGCCGGCGTTGCGCAGTCCCTTCGTATCGTCGCTGTTCGAGTCGTCCGACGGGACGCTCTGGATCGGAACGTACGGCGGCGGTCTCGCGCGCCTGCGCCACGGCCGGATCGACGCCTTCCGCCCCGACCTCCTCGGCGCGGAGCGGATCCGCGGCATGTACGAGGCGCCGTCCGGCTCGATCTACATCGCGACGGCGGGCGGGGGGATGCTGCGCGTCGACGGCGAGCGCGTCACCCGCTACACGACGCGCGACGGCCTCCCGGTCGATCGCATCTGGACGGTGATCAGCGACGGAGCCGGCGGCCTGTGGGTGGCGACGCACGGCGGCGGCGTCGTTCGCTGGCGCGATGGGAAGGTGACGCAGCGGATCACGTCGCAGGAAGGTCTCCCGAACGATTTCGCGCGAGCGATCCTTCGCGATGCCGACGGCACGCTCTGGATCGGCACCGACGGCGCCGGCCTCGCGGAGTGGCGCAACGGCGCGATCGTGCGCGTGGTGACGACGCGCGACGGGCTGCCGAGCAATCTGATTCGCGCGATCGTTCGCGATCGCAACGGGAGCCTGCTCATCGGCACGAACGGGGGGCTTGTGCGGTGGCGTGACGGTCATCAGGAGACGCTCGGCTCGGCGGACGGGCTCCCGAGCTCGATCGTTCCGGCGGTGACGGAGGATCGCGAAGGGTCGCTGTGGGTCGGGACGTCGGGCGGGCTCGTACGGCTCAATGACACGAAGCTGCTGCCGTTCACGCGGAAGGAGGGGCTCGCCGCCGACGCCGCGCGCGCCATTCTCGAGGATCGCGAAGGGCGGATGTGGGTGGGGACGGAAGGTGGAGGCCTCTGCCGGATGCTTCCCGCGCCGGCGCACTGCTTCACGAAGGCCGACGGATTGCCGCAGGAAACGGTTTATGCGCTTGCCGAGAGCCGCGACGGCAGCCTCTGGGCCGGCACGGACGGCGGCGGCGTCGTGCGCATGCGAGACGGCCGCTTCACGGACCGCATCGCAGGTCTTCCGAACGATCACGTCCGGGCGCTGGCGGAGATGCCGGACGGCACGTTATGGGTGAGCACGACCGGCGGCTTGGCGCGCGTCCGCGCCGGAAAGACGGCGAGCATCGCCGCGTTCGCCGGCCGCCAGCTTCGCCCGCTCCAGGCGCTGAACGACGGCACGCTGCTCGTCGGCACCGACGGCGCCGGTTTGTGGCGGGTCGCCTCCGACGCAACGAGTGCGTCGCAAATCGCAACTGCGGATCAGGGCCGCGGTCTCGGTAGCGATCGCGTCTTCAGCCTTGCGCCCGACTCGGCGGGCGCCGCGGTGTGGATCGGTACGTCGGGCGGCGGGTTGTCGCATCTCGATCTGAAAACCGGCGCGATGCACACGCTGGCGCGGCGCGATGGGCTTCACGACGACGTCGTCTTTCAGGTGCTCGACGACGGCAAGGATCTCTGGATGACGAGCAACCGCGGCCTCTATCGCGTCAGCCGCGACCGCGTCCTAGCGGCGATGCGCGGCGAGAAGAGCGATCTCTCCGGGACGGTCTACGGCACGAGCGACGGAATGCCGAGCGCCGAATGCACCGGCGCTTCGCCGGCCGCGATCCGTGCACGCGACGGACGGATCTGGGTGGCGACCGCGCGCGGTGTCGCGGTGGTCGACTTCAACGCGACGGCGCGGAATCCGGTGCCGCCGGTCGTCCATATCGACGGCGTGCTGGTCGACGGCAACGCGGTGCCGGACGGACGGCTGCACGTCCGTGCCGGTGCGCAGCGGCTCGAGGTGCGCTACACGGCGGTGAGTTTGCGCGCGCCGGAGCGGGTGACGTTCCGCTATCGCCTCGACGGTTTCGATCACGATTGGATCGACGCGGGGACGAATCGCGTCGCCCACTACACGCGCCTCCCGGCGGGCGACTACACGTTCCGCGTCACGGCGTCGAACGAAGATGGAGTGCCGGCCGTGGCGGAAGAGCGGCTGGCGTTCACGGTCGAGCCGGAGTGGTTCGAGACGTGGTGGGCGCGGCTCCTCGCGCTCGCGGTGGTCGCGGCGGCGATCTGGGGCGCGATCCGGATCCGCGTCGCGGCGGCGAGAGCGCACATGCTGCGCGCGCTGTCGTATCTCGACGGACTCACCGGGGTCGCGAACCGCCGCC
Source organism: Thermoanaerobaculia bacterium (assembly GCA_036003305.1). GTDB lineage: Bacteria > Acidobacteriota > Thermoanaerobaculia > Gp7-AA8 > Gp7-AA8 > DASXHZ01. Next base: position 33,945 of record DASYSN010000238.1, on the reverse strand, counting down.
GCTTTGACGAAGCGCTGGAAGAGGCGTGCGGCAACGCGCGCCGCACTGGGACGCCGCTCTCGCTCGCGCTGGTCGATCTCGATCACTTCAAGGAGCTCAACGACACGAGTGGCCACCTGAACGGCGACGACGCGTTGCGCACGGTCGCCGGACTTCTCGCAAAGCGCGCAGCGTCGGCCGGCGGGCTGGTCGCGCGCTTCGGCGGCGAGGAGTTCGCGTGGCTGCTTCCCGGCATCCCGCCGGAAGTGGCGAAGCAGGAAGCCGAACGGTTCCGCCTCAGCGTGCTCGACGCCGGCATCCGCCACGCCGGTGTCGCATCCGGCGTCCTCAGCGCCAGCGTCGGGGTTGCCGGCAGCAGCGGAGCCGCCTTGCAGCCGTCCACGCTCATCGCCGCCGCCGACGCCGCGCTGTATCGCGCAAAGTCGGCCGGACGTGATCGAGTCGAGGCGGAAGCGAGCTGACCTAACGGACAGTGTCGACGAGATGCGCCGGCCACAACGGAAGCGTCTCGCCCGTCTTCTTCTGCCATAGCTTCGCCGCGCGGTTGTAGGTGGCGAGGAGCTGCCGCGGGTCGCAAGAGGCGTTGATGAGTGCTTCGTGGCCGAGGGTCTTTTCGATCACGACGCCCATCTTCCAGCCGACCGTGTACCACGGGCCGAGGATCGCGAAGAACTCCATGCCGCGATCGCGCGCTGCGTCGCCGGAGACGCGGCCGTCGGCGAGGTCGGTGAGGAACACCGCGACCGCGGCGAAGTTGGTGTCGAACTTCGCCATCTCGTCCCGCCACACCTTCTGGAGTTTCGGATCCCACTCCGGCGGAGCATCGGGGCCGCCGGCAGCGGCGAGGACGGCGAAGCCTTCGCCGAACGCGCCGATCCAGTTGAGTACGGGGGTTTCCGTCGTCGCGCAAGCGGTGCCGAAGCCGATGTGATGCATCTCGTGCGCGACGGTGCGCTCGAACTCCTCGCGCGGCTTCTCGTCGACGTTCATGAAAATTGCGGGGTCGGTGCTGACTTCGAAGACGAAGCTGTTCGACTTCGGTTTGATGACCGGGTAGACCTTCGCGTGGATGGTGGCGTTCGGCGGAAGGTACGCGAGCGCGCGCGCCGCGGCGTGCGAGAGGTCGGCGGCCGTCCAGTCGCGGACGGTTCGCGCGAGCATGTCGCGTTTCGCGAGCAGGGCGTCGGAAAGGACAAAGTCGCGGAATTCGGCGTCCTCGAAAGGCCGCTTCATCGACGACTCCCGTTTTTTCAGCCGGACGTAACCCTCCGATGTGAAGAGGCGTTTCCACTGCGTCTCGGTAACGTCGTGGTGTGCGGCACGGGTGTCGAGAATCGCGAGCACGGCCTCGGCTTCGTCAGGAACGAAGTGCACCTGCACGCGTTGAAGGGTGGCGGCGAGAACGGCGGCGGCGATGATCACACTTCATTGAACGGAAACTCGTCCGGAAGGTTAGCCTCCGACGCGCCGGCCGGCGAGCTACCGCACCGTGTGCCGCACGATGACCGGCTCGCGGGTCTCGTCCACCCGGGCGACGCCGTCGACGTCGAGCAGGCCGACGGCGGCTTCGTAGACGTCGTCGACGGTGATGTCGCGCATGCAGCGATGGTGTCCGAGGGGGCATTCGCGGGCGTAGCACGGCTGGCAGGAGACCGAGGCGCGGACGACGTGGCTGGCGCCGGGGATGACGGTGCGCTGCGGGTCGGTCGGCCCGAAGATCGAGACAGTCGGCACCGCGAGGGCGGCGGCGAGGTGGAGAGGACCGCTGTCGTTGGTGATCACGGCGGAGCAGTGCGAGATCGCGGAGGCGAGCTCCAGGACGTCGCCGGACTCGCCGAAGATCGGAACGCCGTTGCACGCGGCGGCAATCGCTTGCGCCTGATCGCGTTCGCCGGGGCTGGTGAGGAGCAGCACTTCGTGGCCGTCGGCGCGAAGGCGCTCGGCGACTTCGGTATAGCGCTCATCGCCCCAGTGCTTCGCGCGGCCGTAGAGGCCGCCGGCGTGAATGCCGAAGAGAGGGCGGTCGAGGCGGAGGCCACGTCCGCGGAGGCGCCGCCGGGCGCGGTCGCGGACGGCGACCGGGAGGTGAACGACGGGAAGTTCGTCAACGACGTGCGGCGCGTTGATCGCGGAGAGCAACTGCGAGTAGTCGTCGAGCTGATGGCCGCGTTCTCGGGTGCGGGAGACGCGATTCGTGAGGACAATCGAACGGAGGTCGGTGTCGTAGCCCCAACGTTCGCGGATGCCGGCGGCGTAGGTGACGGCGGCGGCGCGGAACGAGTTCGGAAGGATGATGGCGCGCTGGAAGTTGCCGCGGCGGAGGGCGCTCACGCGGTCGCGAGTCTTGTGGTTCCACGCGATCACCTTGCGCGCGACGCCCGCAGCGCCGATGAGCGCCGCTACATTTTCGGGAACGGCGACAGCGATGCCGCCCTCGTTGCGAAAACGATGATGGAGAGCGCGGTAGGTGGGTAGGGCGAGTACGTTGTCGCCTACCCAATTGAGCCCGATGACTACGGTTTTTTCACTGCTCATACTGCTGCGTGCTTTCGCCCGTCCCTTTCCATCGATCGTGCATCCACAACCACAGCTCGGGACGGGCGGCGATCCGTCGTGAGATGACGTCGTTGATTCTTTCGGTCAGAGCGACCGGATTGCGCTCGCTCTCATTCAACTCGTCCACCACGATGGGCCCTTCGAACTCCAGTCGATGCCTGGTCCGGTCCGGTATGCAAAAAGCGAACACAATTGTGGCACCACTCCGAAGGGCCAGTTTTGCGGGGGCGTCGGTCGTCCACGCTTTGCGTCCCATGAAAGGGACCAGGACCCCCTCGCGCGGCTGCACCGCCTGGTCGGGGAGGAGGACGACGACGGCGTTTTGGGCGAGTCCTTTCAGGAGGGCACGTGCCGCGCGCCTCCGGTCGACGACCTCCACGCCGGTACGCGCGCGGCTCGCGGCGAGGTCGCGTTCCAGCAGCTCGTTGTCGAGGGGACGGGCGACGGTGCGGACATCGTTGACGATCGACATGATCGCCAGCCCGGCGATCTCCCACCCGCCGAAATGGGCGCTGAGGAGGAGCGTCCCCTTTCCGCGGGCGCGCGCCTGTTCCAGGATCTCGACGTTGACGAAGGGGCAGCGCTCGGCGAGCTCTTCGAGGGAGTACGATTGGGCTCGAACGAACTCGAGCATTTCCCATCCGAAGGAGCGCCACGAGGTGTCGAGGGTGCCCTGCAACTCCCTCTCTGTCTTCGCTGGGAAGGCCTCGCGAAGGTTGCGCATGGCAAGGCGGTCGCGCGAGCGAAGGACGCGACGGCTGAGTGCGCCGAGGCGTGCTCCCCAGCGCGCGACCCGCTCTTCGGACATGCGGCGCACCGCGCCGGCGATGAGCCGGTAAACGGTGTATTCGACGCGCTGGAGGACCCTGTTTTTTCTACGCCGAGCCATGTGCGACGGCGGCAATCCGCTCGAGCACGGCATCGTCGATGACGAACTCGATCGCCACCGGGATCATGTCACGGTCGGCCAGCTTCACCGCGTCCTTTTCGGTGGTGACGATCAGATCGGCGCCGCGGGCCATCTGTTTGATGAGCGCCGTTTCGATGCGGCCGTAGTCATGGTGGTCGGGGAAGCCACGCGTTCCAACGAGATCGACGCCGTTCTCGCGCAGCATCAAGAAGAACTGCTCGTTGTTTGCGAGTCCTGCAAACGCGAAGACTTTCTTCCCGCGCAACGTCGTAAGGTTTTCGGGGCGGATGCGGCGGGGGATCACGACATCCGCATCGCGCAGCGCGTCGCGTCCTTCACGGTGGTATCGCGCGTCAGGAACGTCGATGACGATGTCGAGATCGCGGTGGAGCTGTAGGTGCTGGTAGCCGTCGTCGAGCAGATAAACGTCACAATTAGCGCGTAAGCCATTTTCGTATCTATTTTTGCCGGCGACGACGATCGCCTCGGGGACGCTTTTCTTGATCAGCACCGGCTCGTCGCCGAAGCGCTCGGCGTCGAACGCGTTCACTTCGCCGCCAGCGCCGCGCCGCCCGTAGCCGCGGGTGAGGACGCAGACGCGCAGGTCGCGCGACACGAGAAACTTGGCGACGGCGATGACGCACGGGGTCTTGCCGGCGCCTCCCGCGGCGATGTTGCCGATGGAGATGACCGGCTTCGGGAGCCGCTTCTTTTTCAGAATGCCGCGACGGTAGAGCGCGCGGCGTGCGCGGTTGAGCGAGTGCCAGAGCGATTCGAGAAGGCGCGTCACGACAGCAGCTCGACGATGCGCCGCGCCGTCCGCTCCGACGCGCCGCGGTTCTCGGCGACGACTTGCCGTGCGCGCTCGCCCCATGCGGAGCGGAGCGCGTCGTCGGAGGTCATCTGTTCGACGAACTGCGCGAATTCGGCCGCGTTCTTCACTTCTCTCGCCGCGTCCTTGGTCAGAAAGGCTTTTGCGACGTCGCGGAACGCCGTCATGTGCGGGCCGAAGCAGACCGGGACCCCCGCCGCAGCCGGCTCGATCGGGTTGTGTCCTCCGTGCGGCACGAGCGAGCCGCCGACAAAGGCGACGGTCGCGTAACGGTAGACGCGGGCCAGCTCGCCGATCGTGTCCAGAAGGAGGATGTCAGCATCTTTCTGCTGGAATTGGCTTCTTCTGACGAAACGTGTCTTTGCGAGCAATCCTGCGACCGCGTCGAAGCGCTCCGGTTTCCGCGGGGCGATCACGACGAAGAGATTGCGCTCGTGGATCAGACGCGCGACCTCGGGCAAGAGCAACTCGTCTTCGCCTTCGAACGTCGAGCCGAGGACGACGCACTTGCGGCCGCCGATCAGCGCCTCGATGTCGGGGAGCGGTGCGTCGTTCGGCGTGTAGTCGAACTTCACGTTGCCGGTGACTTCGACGTCGTGCGCGCCGATGGCGAGGAAGCGTTCGCGATCGAGTTGCTCGCGTGCGAGGACGCGTTCGTATGACCGCAGCAGTCCCGCGACCACCGGCCGGAAGAACCGATACCTCGGGTACGAGCGATCGGAGATGCGCCCGTTCGCGAGCAGCAGGCGGACACCGCGTCCTCCCGCGATACGCGTCACATTCGGCCAGAGCTCCGTCTCCATCGTGGCGAACGCCCTCGGCGTGAAGTGGTTCAGGAAGCGGCGGACGGAGAAGCCGAAGTCGAGCGGAAAGTAGGTCACGGTCGCCGTCGGGTAAAGCCGTTTCGCCTGCGCCTGACCGGTGATGGTCGTCGTCGTGAAGACGATCGACGTCTCCGGCCGCATTTGCACGATCTGGTCGACGATCGTCCTGGCGGCGAGCGTCTCACCGACGCTCACCGCATGAATCCAAAGGTCGTGCGGCTTTGACTCGGAGCGATAAAACCCCATCCGCTCCGGAAAGTTCGTCACCCACTTCCCGCGGATCAGGCCGAGGATGAGAAAGAACGGCAGACCGACGACGAACACGAGGTACAGCAGCACCTCGTAGAGGACGAACATGCGCGGGGATGATAGCCGCGTTCTAGAAGTTCCACTCCAGCCCGAAGGTGGCGCGATTGAGGGGGTCGAATTCGGAGGAATCGCCGCGTAAGAGACGCTTGTAGTCGGCGCGCACGCCGAAGCCGCGCGTCAGCATCATGGTCAAGCCACCTCCGGCTTCGGCGCTCAGCCGGTCGGCGGCGCTCTTCGTTCGCACCTGAATGAGACCATTCGCGTCAGGTGTAGTGAGGTCGTTGACGAGAACGTTGGAACCATTCACGTATCGCGCGCCGGCGCTGAGGTATGGCTTCCAGCGAGGGCCGTACGCGAGGTGGTAACGCATGGAAAGATCGACCGGATACGTTGTTGTCCGCGCGTTCTCCGTTACCGGCGCAAAGGTCCCGCCGGGGACGTTGGTGGGACCGGGGATGTCCACGAACCTACTGACGAGTTGGTGGCTCTGTCGGAACGCGACCGATGCCTCCGTCGACCACCGCTGGTTCCACGCGTGAGACGCGGCGATTCCGATCTCGCCGTTCCACTCCGTCTTCGAACCCGGCGGGTAGTACGTGCCGCCTGTGAGGACAGCGGTGCCGTTCGCAACCTGGTCACGGCTGAAATCGCCGCCGAAAATCGTCATGGTGTCGCCTGCGAGAACAGGCGCCGCAAGGATGAGCGAAAAGATCAACGCTGTGGCTGTCTTCATGCCGGTGAGACGAGCGTGACTCCTGTATAGTTTCCGCTGACACAACACGTGCCCGAAAACGCCGTCATCGTTGGACTGATCCTTCCTGAACTGACGCGAAGTGTCGCCGAGGAACACCTCGAGGAGCTCGCGAAACTGGTGGAGAGTGCGGGAGGAAGTGTGGCCGCGAGCGTCATCGCGAAACGGCCGTCGCCCGATCCCGCCACGTACGTCGGCAAGGGGAAAGCGGAAGAGATCAAGAAGATCGCGGGGGAGAACGGCGCGACGCTGGTCGTGTTCGACGACGACCTCTCGCCAGCGCAGGTGCGCAACCTCGAGAAGATCACCGATGTGAAGGTGATCGACCGCAGCGCGTTGATCCTCGACATCTTCGCGGCGCGCGCCCGAACGCGCGAGGCGCGGACGCAGGTGGAGCTTGCGCAGCTCGAGTACATGCTGCCGCGGCTGACGCGCGCGTGGTCGCACCTCGAACGGCAGGCGGGCGGCATCGGGACGCGGGGCGTCGGCGAAACGCAGCTCGAGCTCGATCGCCGCATCGTCCGGACGCGCATCAGCCGTCTCAAGGACGAGCTGAAGAAGATCGAGCAGCATCGCCACACGCAACGCAAAGCGCGCCAGCAGGCGTTCACGGTCGCCCTGGTCGGCTATACGAACGCCGGCAAGTCGACGCTGTTCAACCGGCTGACGCAGGGACATGTCGACGCGATCGACAAGCTGTTCGCGACGCTCGACGCGAAGTCGGCGCGGATCGACGCCGAGATGCCGCGCGAGACGGTCATCGTCGACACGGTCGGCTTCATCCGCAAGCTGCCGCACCATCTCGTCGCATCGTTCCGCTCGACGATGGAAGAGGCAGTGGCGGCCGACCTGGTGCTGCACGTGATCGATCAGTCCCACCCGCTCTTCGAGGAGCAGCGCGCCATCGGCGACGACGTCCTCCGCGACCTCGGTGTCGACATGGCGAAGGTCGTCGAGGTCTACAACAAGGCGGACCGGATCGACGACGCTTTCCAACCGCATCGCAAGAATTCCGTCTCGGTGTCGGCGCTCACCGGCCGTGGTATCGAAAAGCTAGTTGACGAGCTGCGGAAGCGCGAGCTGGCGGGGGGCGAGATGATGCAGCTCGCCATCCCGCACGCCGAATCACGCGCCGCCGCGCGGCTTCACGAAGTCGCGGAAGTGTACGAACAGAGCGAAAACGGCGAGGCAACGCTCTTTACCGCGTGGATACCGCGGGGTCACACGCGCGAGTTCACGCCGTACCGCGTACGGCTGAGGACGCGAAAAACGGGCTGATCCGTCCTTGTGACGGGGCGCACACGCCCCCGTGATTGCCCCAATTTGCGGCGCGCCCGCCCCCGGCTAGTCTCCCGATTGTGCAGGCCCGCCTTAGAATGCCGGAGCGGCTCGAGATCCCGCGCGAGATGAAAGTCAGACCCGCCGAAGAGAGAGACCGCGAGCGCCTCCGGCAGATTCTCGTGGCTACGGCGCGTTTCAGCGACGAAGAGGTAGGGTGGGCCATGGACCTCGTCGACCAGTCACTCGATCAACCCAACAAGGGGGATTACCTCGCCTACGTCCTCGAGGAGCCCGACAGCGGGCCGAATCGCGCCGTGCAAGGCTACGTCTGCTACGGCCCGACGCCGAAGACCGAGGGGGTGTTTGACCTGTACTGGATCGCGATCGACCCGGCGCAGCAGGGGCAGGGGTTCGGTCAGATCCTCCTCCGCTTCGTCGAGAACGAGGTGCGGCGGCAGAGCGGGCGGATGCTGCTGATCGAAACGCGGTCCCGCACCAGTTTCGAGCCGACGATCCGCTTCTACGAGCGGAGCGGCTATCAGGAGATCACCCGCATCAAGGATTTCTACCGGATCGAGGACGACAAGCTCGTCTTCTGCAAGAAACTGGGGCCGTCATGATGATCTCGCCGAACGTGACGCTCTACGTCGCCCTGGCGCTTTACGCGGTCGGAACGCTGATCGCGCTGGCGTCGCTGTTCCACCGGCAGACCGTCCTGCAGCGCGCGGGAATGGTGGTGATGGTCGCCGGCTGGATCAGCCACACGATCTGGATCGGCACGATCTGCACGATCACCGGACATCCTCCACTGACGAACCTCCCGGAGGCCGCGTCGTTCGTGGCCTGGACAGTCTTGGTCGTCGAGATGGTGCTGTTCATCCGGTACCGCGTCCACGCGGCGGCGTTTTTCGTACATCCGTTGGTGCTGATTCTCCTCACGATCACGGCGGTGGTGCACGAGCCGTTTGCCCGCGTGACGCCGGAGATGCGCTCGCGCATCTTCACGGCGCACATCCTCTTCACGACGATCGGGATCGCGGCGCTCTTCATCGGCGTGGCGTTCATGTACCTCGCCATGGCGCAGGACCGCGCGCTGACGTCCAAGCAGCGCGGGCGGATGTGGGACCTGATCCCGAGCCTGAGCGTTTGCAAGCTGGTGAGCCAGCGCGCCCTGGCGATCGGCTTCTCGATTTACACGCTCGGAATCATCGCCGGCGTGCTCTGGTCGTATCAGACCGAGGCGGCGCTGATGGAGCTGAGGATCAAGCAGGTCGGCGCCATCGTGGCGTGGGTGCTGTTCGCGGTGTTGCTGCAAAGCAGCATCGCCGGAGTCCTGCGCGGCAAGCGGACGATTCTCGTTTCGGTTGGAGCATTCGTGGCGACGCTGGTCGCCATTCTGGGGATTCATCATGTCTGAGGCGGTAGTGGTGGAACTGAGGCCGCGCGGTCAAAGAGCGGCGGCAGTGATCGACAAAGTGGGAGGTGGCGTCATGCCTCTTCTCCTCATCGGCGTGAATCATCGGACCGCGCCGGTCGAGGTGCGCGAGCGGCTGAGCGTTTCGGAATCGAAGTCGGCGGAGATGCTGCAATCGCTGACGACGCTTCCCGGAGTCGACGGCGGTGCGGTGATCTCGACCTGCAACCGCGTCGAGGCGATCGTTTCGTCGGCCAACGAAGACGTGATCGAAAACGTCGTCGAATGGATGGCCGAACGCGCCCGCACCTCGCGCACTGACCTCGAAAAGCACCTCTACATCCTCCGCCATGGCGACGTGATCAAGCACCTGTTCCGCGTCGCGTCCGGCCTCGACTCGATGATCGTCGGCGAGCCGCAGATCGCCGGCCAGGTGAAGTCGGCGTTCATGAAGAGCCAGGAGACCGGGACGCTCGATCCGCTCCTCAACCAGGTTTTCGAAAACACGATGCGCGTCGCCAAGCGGGTGCGCACCGACACCGGGATCGGCGAGCACGCCGTCTCGATTCCCTACGCGGCGGTCGAGCTGGCGAAGAAGATCTTCGGCGAGCTCCAGGGCCTTCGCGTCCTCCTCCTCGGCGCCGGCGAGATGGGCGAGCTCACGGCCGAGCATCTCGCGGCGCAGCAGGTCGAGCAGATCTTCGTCGCGAACAAGACGTACGAGCGCGCCGTCGGGCTCGCGGAGCGCTTCGAAGGCATGGCGGTCCGCTTCGAGGAGTTCCAGCCGTATCTCGAGACGTGCGACATCGTCATCGCCTCGACCGCGGCGCCGCACTACTGCATCGAGCCGGAGCAGATCGAGAACGCACTCCAGGCGCGGAAGCAGCGCGGCCTCTTCCTGATCGACCTGTCGGTCCCGCGCAACATCAACCCCGGCGTGGCGTCGATCGACAACGCGTACCTGTACAACATCGACGACCTGCAGCAGGTCGCCGACGCGAACCGCGAGCTGCGCCAGAAGAAGGCGGTGCAGGCGGAAGAGATCGTGCTGCGCGAGCTGGAAGGGTTCCGCAAACGCCTGGTCGCGCAGGACGCCGTCCCGACGATCGTCGAGCTGCAGAAGCGACTCGAGGAGATCCGCGCCGCGGAGCTCGACAAGTGCCTGCGCAAGCTCGGCCCGATCGACGCGGAGCAGCGCGCGGTGATCGAACAGCTCACGACGCAGATGGTCAATAAGATCCTCCACTACCCGATCCTGCAACTGAAGGATTCGGCGGCGGAGGAGCCGCAGGAGCGCGAGTCGCTGCGGCGAACGATTCGAAAGATCTTCGGGCTGCGATGAGCAAACTCGTTCGCATCGGTACCCGCGGTTCTCAACTTGCGCTCTGGCAGGCAAATGAGACCTCGCGTCTTCTGACGGCCGCCGGTTATACGCCGGAGATCGTCACGATCAAGACGACGGGCGATAAGCGCACCGACGTCTCGCTCGCCTCGATCGGCGGCAAGGGGCTGTTCATCAAGGAGCTGGAAGAGGCGCTGGAGGGTGGCGCGGTCGACATCGCGGTGCATAGCCTCAAGGACGTGCCGTCGATCATCCCCGACCACTTCGTGCTCGCCGGCTTCCTGGAGCGCGCCGATCCGCGCGACGCGTGGCTCCATCCGCAGCGGAAGCCCGTGCAGGACGTCCCGACAGGGGCGCTGATCGGCACCAGCTCGCCGCGGCGCCGCGCGCAGCTCATCGCGCTCTTTCCGCACCTCGCGATCGAGCCGATCCGCGGCAACGTCGACACGCGCATCCACAAGATGAACGCCGGCATCTACGCCGGCATCGTGCTCGCGAACGCGGGGCTGACGCGGCTCGGGCGGGCGGCGGAGATCACGTCGCTCTTCGACGTCGACGAGATGGTGCCAGCCGCGGGACAGGGGATCGTCGGGATCGAGACGCTGAAGACGAACACGTACGCGCGCGATGCGGCCGCGGCGATCACGCACCGTGCGAGCGCGCTCGCGGCGCACTGCGAGCGCGGCGTGCTCCAGAAGTTCGGCGAGCGCCTCGACTGCTACTCCTGCGTCGCCGTCCACGCCACCGCCATCGGCGGAGAGGTCACGATCCGCGCTTTTCTCTCCGACTACGAAGGAACGACGCCGCTGCGCGTCACGCGCACCGGAAGCGATCCCGATGCGGTGATCGACGCCGTTGCCAATGAACTGATCGCCCGCGGCGCGATCGATCTCCTGCAGGTGAAGACCACATGAACGGAAAAGTGTTTCTCGTCGGCGCCGGTCCCGGCGATCCCGGACTCCTGACGCGCAGGGCGGTGGAGCTGATGCAGTCGGCTGACCTCGTCGCGATCGACGCGCTCGTCTCGAAAGAAATCGGCGCGCTCGTACCACCGCAGACGGAAGTCATCCACGTCGGCAAGCGCTCCAGCGCCCACACGCTGCCGCAGGACCAGATCAATCAGCTCCTCATCGACGAAGCGAAGAAGGGGAAGCGCGTTGTCCGCCTCAAGGGCGGCGATCCGTTCGTCTTCGGCCGCGGCGGCGAGGAGGCGGAGGATCTCGTCGCGGCAGGCGTCGAGTTCGAGGTCGTCCCCGGTATCTCGTCGTCCATCGCCGGCCCCGCGTACGCCGGTATCCCGGTGACGCACCGGTCGCACGCCACCTCGCTCACGCTCGTCACCGGGCACGAGTCGGAGGGGACGACCGGCATTAACTGGCCGGTCCTCGCGAAGCTGAACGGCACGATCGTTTTCATGATGGGCTTTGCGAATCTGCCGCTGATCGTGAAGAAGCTGACGGAGTTCGGCATGCCGGCCTCGAAGCCGGTTGCCGTGATCTCGAAGGCGACGACGCGCGAGCAGCGCACCGTCACCGGCACGCTCGAGACGATCGAGAAGCGGGTGATCGAGGCGAACCTGCCGACGCCGGCGCTGATCGTCGTCGGCGACGTCGTCAAACTGCACGAGACGATCAACTGGTTCGAGACGAAGCCGCTGTTCGGCAAGCGCGTCGTCGTGACGCGTGCGCGGGAGCAGGCGAGCGATCTGAAGCGAATCCTCGAAGACTCCGGCGCGCAGGTGCTGCAGTTCCCGACCATCGAGATCGGACCGGCGGAGTCGACGACGTCGCTCGATCGCGTGATCGACGCGCTCGCCGATTACGCGTGGCTCGTCTTCAGCTCGACCAACGGCGTGAAGTTCTTCTTCGAGCGCCTGGCGCAGAAGGGGAAGGACGCGCGCGCGCTCGCCGGCCGGATGATTGCGGCCGTCGGCGACACCACAGCGGCGGAGTTGCGGGAGCATGGCGTGAATCCCGATCTCGTCCCCGACAAGTTCCAGTCGATCGCGCTGCTCCCGTACTTCGAGGGCGACCAGAACGGCGTGCGGTTCGGTGTCGTTCGTGCGGCCGAGGGGAAGGATGATTTCATCGAGGCGCTGAAGAAGCGCGGCGCGGAAGTCGATCTCGCGGTCGCCTACGAGACGCGAGCGGCCGACTTCGATCTCGCCGAGCTGCGGGAGTGGATCGCCAGTGACGCGATCGACGCGGTCACCTTCACGAGCGGATCGACGGTCGATCACTTCTTCGCGAAGCTGACGCCGGAGGAGCGGGCGAAGGTGAACGCGCGCGCGGTGCTGGCGTCGATCGGGCCGGTGACAAGCGAGGCGATCCGCCGCTACGGGAAGCCGGCCGACGTCGAGGCGGCGAACGCGAGCGTGCAGGCGCTGCACGACGCGGTCGTGAAGCGGCTCGCCCTTGTAAGAACATCGGTGACAATGTCGTCCTGATCAGCGATGCCTCCCTCCACGCGCACCTGAACGAACGCGCCACCGGCGAGCGGCGGCGCGACTGGCTCTCCGGCTGGGCGACGCGCTACTTCATCGGCCACTCGCTCCGGGCGCTGGTGATCGACGGCGACGATTGCGGCCTGCGGGAAACGATCGCGAAGTGGCCGTTCGTCGATCGCGTCGATAGCGAGGAGGAAGAGAACGCGTTCGACGTCGTGGTGGCGTGTCACGTTGGGCCGGCTGAGAGCCGGCCCCTACACATGATCGAGCGCGCGATGAAGCCGGAGGCGGTGCTGCTCGTGAACGACGCGGTCTCGCTGCCGGTCAGCGGCGATCTCGTTGAGATGATCCGCGCGTTGGGAGGCTCGCCGCCTGCCGGGGAACGCTCGGAAGGCGTGCTGCAGTCGCTCTTCGCGCGGTTCGAGGTGATCGAAGAGAAGAAGCTCGGCGGGACGCTGCTGCGGCACCTTCTCGACGTGCCACGGCCGCCGGTGATCGTTGACATGCTCTGCACATTCGAGGCGGCGCTGGTCGACGGCGGCGTCATTCCGTCGGAGTGGAACCTGATCGCGGCGCGGAAGAAGGGAGCGAGCGTACGCGCCGTCAGCCGCCCGCTCGCTCCGATCGAGAGGAAGGTGGACCCCGACCCGCTGCGGATGCGCAGCCGCTGGCGCACGCCGCCGACGCGGCTGACGCGCCTCGAGGAGTGGCACCTGCGGCTGCTGCGGATCATTCTCCATTCGACCACCGGCTCGAGTGCATGGTTCGAGGAGCAGCCGATGCACTCGGCGATGGAGCGCTTCCGGTTCGCGATCGGGAACGTGACGGCGTTCGAATGGATCATGAGCCGCTACCGCGCGTACGGAACCGATCAGGCAATCCTCGACCTCCTCGCGACATTCGATACACTCGCGCCGCAATGACGACGCGGCAGCGACCGCTGACCGATCGGATCACGGCGGCGCTTTTCTGGCTCGCCGCGTTCTCGTACGCGTGCGGTGTTTTCCTCACGCTGACGATGCTGACGGTGTCGCTCCCCGCCACGGCGCCGTCGGCGATCGGGGTCGTCACGATCGCGCACTACTCGAAGCTGCGGGATTACGTGAACGCCGCGCTATTCTTCGTGCTCGTTCCGCCGCTGACGATTCTCGTGTGGCGCGGGCTTTCTAGCCCGCGCTGGGGGGCGCAGGCTGGAAAGCCTGCGCCACACCGGATCCTCTTCGCTCTCCCCTTCTTCCTTGCGCCGTTCTTCTACCTGACGACGGGAAAGGCGGGGTGGGTGTTGATCCTCCCGCCGGCGCTCGCTTTCGCCGCGACTCGTGTGTATGCACTCGGACGTCAAAGCCGCTGGCTGCGCGACCTCTTCGCGCGGGAGCTGGCGCCGTGTCACGCGCTGCTGTTCGCGGAGTCTGCGGGGTGGGTCGTGTTCCGCTACATCGCGACCGGGCGGCGGATCGGGCACGTCGTCACGCTGTTCCTCGAGATCCCGTTCGTCGCGCTGTTCCTGGCGCTCTTCTGGTGCGTCGCGTTCTTGGTCGTCCGGCTCGCGGAGATCTCGTTCGGCATGAAGCGCGGCTACGCGTTCCGGCGCGTGACCACGGCGGCGATTCCGTTCGTGGCGCTGCCGCTCGTCGCGCTGATCCAGGTGCCGACGCCGTCCGCCGCGCTGGCGGTTGCCGCCGCCGCACTCCTCGTCATCATCCTTGCGGCATTCGTGAAGCCGCTCGCGCCGCGCACGGCGTGGCGCCTCGCCGCGTACGTGCTGATCCCGTTTCTTGTCTTCGCGATCAGCTATGCCTCGAGCGCGCACATCACGCAGTGGGTCGATCTCTTCCATCGCGGCGAGTCGATCGGCCCCGCGTCGGACTACCTGCGCGGCAAGACGCCGTACATTGACGTTTTCCCGCTCCACGGGATGCTGGAAGACGGTCTCGCCGACGCGTGGCTGATGGAGATCTTCGGCCGTTCGCTCGACGTCTCCATCGCCCGCACCGCGATCATCGGCGCGTTTCTCGGCGTCTCGCTCTGGTTCCTCGGCATCGCGATCTTCGACTCGATTCCGCTCGCCGGCTTGTGCGTCATCATGGGCGCGTGGACGACGGCGGAGAACGATCGGACGTTCTTCCAGATCGCCGCCGTCGCGCTGCTTTGGATCGCGTTGCGGCGGCGAAGCAATGTCGCGGCGATCGGCAGCGGCGTCTTCGCCGCGATCGCGCTTTTCTTCAGCTACGAGATCGGGATGTACACGATCGTGAGCGGGGTAGCCGCCTGCGCCGTGCTGGCGGTCCTCGGTCTTCCGAATCCGAGGACCGAGGGCCGAGGACCGAGGACTCTCCTCTTCTTCATCGCCGGCGTCCTCCTCGGCGCCGCGCCGTTCCTCATTTACCTCGTATCCCGCGGGGCGCTCGGGGCGTTCTTCACGGTTTCCTTCGTCACGATCCCGAGGATCATCGACGCGGTATGGTCACTGCCGTTCCCCGATCTCGTCACGCCGTTCCGCGGAAACAACCTGAATCTGCAGACGCTCGCCGAGTTTGTGCTGCAGGAGAAATTTCACCTCATCCTCAGCCCGCTCGTCATCGCCGTCGCGACGATCTACGTCATCCAGCGCCTGATTCGCCGGCGCGCCGACACGCTCGACTTCGCGCTCCTCGTCCTCACCGTCTTCGCCGGCATCACGCAGCGGACGGCGTTCGGCCGCGCGGAGTTTCGCCACCAGTACTTCGCCGCCTTCCTCATCGGACCGATGATCGTGATCCTCGGCATCGTCGCGGCGCGGCGCATCCGTGAGATCTGGACGGGCGCAGACGAAGGGACGCACGCGTTCGTTGTGGCGCTGCTGCTCATCGTTGCCCCAGTCGCGGCGGTCCTCTTCTGGATTCCCGATCTCGTCAATGCGCGGCTCGACGACGTCATCAACTACCAGCGCCGCGTGCTGCGCGTGCAGTACGACCCGCACGCGGACGAGGTGCGCGACCGCATCGCCGCCGTGAGCGCCGAGGTGAAGCGGCTGACGCGCGGACCGATCTACGACTTCTCGAACCAGCCGGCGTTCTACTTCTTCTGCGAGCGGCCGAACCCGACAGCGTTCTATCAGGTGCCGATCGCGTCGCCGCCGGCGTTCCAGGCAGAAATCATCAACCGGCTCGAGCGAACGAAGCCATACGTCGTCATCCGCACCTCGCCGGAGACGTACGACGACTTTGACGGTCTGCCGAACACGCTGCGCGCGCAGGCGATCGCCGGTTATCTCGACGACTGCTACAGCTTCTACCGCGCGATCCGTGGCGTCGAGGTGTGGACGCGGAAGGCGAGCGCCGCACCGCGCCGGACCGCCGACTACCTCCGCCTCGTGCGCATGCCGAAGCAGGAAGAGGTGGCGACGTCGTTCCGCGAGCGGATGGTGTTCCCGCTCGCCGGCATGACGGGCGGCGCGAACGGCGCGTTCTGGGTCTCGAATCTGACGCTGCACAACCCGACTCGGGAGCCGCTGTTCGTCACGCTCCGCTTCGCGACGGCGCAGGCGCGCACCGACCGGCGGCTGCGACTGGCGCCGCGGCAGACGATGGTCTTTCCCGCGCTCGTGAAGTCGCTCTTCAACACCACCGGCCTCGGCACGCTATGGCTCGAGTACCGCGCGAATCACGCGCCGGTGGCGCTGCTCGAGACGAGCGACGTCGCGCACGGCGGCCGCAGCTCGATCGAGAAGCCGCTGACGGTTCACGACGCCGCCACGTTCGGCGGCGACGCTTCGGAGCTGACGATCGTCGGCGTCCCCGCCACGGTGGGGCGTCGCATCTCGATCGGCGTGGTGAATACCGGGATCGCACCGGCGATGTTCAAAGTGTCGGCCGACGGCGGAAAGACGTTCGAGATCGAAGCGCCGGAAGACGATCTTCAGCTCATCACGGAGCCGGAGAAGCGCCTCGGGATCGCGATCACCCCGGCGACGACGCTCCGCATCGTGCCGGCGTCGGGCAGCGGCGTCGCGTTCGCGACCGTCGTCGACGCCGATGGCGGCACGCAGTTCATCCCCGCCGTGCCCTCACAGAAGTGAATTCGGTCCTCGGTCCTCGGTCCTCAGTCCTCGGATCGGCGGGTGGGGTTCTGGGGACCGAGGACCGAGGACCGAGGACTGCTTACGAGGTCCACTTCCTGAGCAGGGCCTTCGCGTCCTCGTTCGCGGCTGACTGCTCGACCTCGTAGTTCGGATCGTTCGGCGCGGCGATGGTCTCGCGAAGCATTTTCACCGCCTCCGCTTTCGTGTCGCCGTTGTTGTTGACCATCGCCTCGGCGAGGAAGACGCGGGTGATCTTGTTGGTCGGGTCGATCTTGTACGACTCGTTCAGGAAGCGGACGGCCTCTTTGCTCGACGGCCAGCCGAGGATGAACGGGATGTGCGGCGTCTGGTCGTGGAGGCGTCCGAGGACGCGGCTGGGCGAGCCGCCCTCCATCTTCGGATCGACGAGCTCGGCGATCGTCGCTTCGCGCCGGATGCGATCGGCCGCTCCTTCGCGTGCGGCCGCCATCTTGCCGTAGACAAGTGCCCACTCGCCCCAGTTGATGGAATCCCAGAGGAAGACTTCGGGCGCGCCCGGAACGGTCCGCGCGGCGTCCGCCACCTGCTTCTCCGGCGCTTTCGTGATCGAGGTGACGCCTTTTGCGTGAAGCACGCGCCCGACGACGGCGAGGGTTTCCTCTCCCGCCTTCTTCGCCATGTCGTAGATTCTCTTCTTGTCGTCGGTGGACGTGGCGACGTACTGCCCCTTGAAACGGTACGCGCGCATCAGTTTCCAACGCGCATCGAGATCGTTCGGGTTCGCGGCGACCGCCTTCTGGTAGGCGGCGATTGCGGCATCGATCGGCGCCGGTTTCGCGTGTCCTGCAACCTGCCCCTCGGCGCGCTGCGCCCAGTGCTGGTCGCCCTCGGCGACCTGCCCGAAAGCAACGGTGGCAACAAAGAGGGAACTGACAACGCAGACGATCGGGGACATCGTCATCTTTCGCATGTCGCGGATTGTACCGCTGAGCTGGAACGCAGCTTGAACTCGCTTCAGGCGTGCGCAACATGACGTTGATCGGTGCCTTGGCTGTCCTGCTCGTCGCCTGCCGCGGCGAGAAGACGCCGCGCGACTATCAGAACGAGCCGCCGGCAATGACACATCCGGTGAATTCGAGCACGCAGACGCCGACGGCCCACGGCATGCCCGGACCGGCGCCGGAACCGTCGACCGGCGCGGAGGGGAAGACGACGAAACCCGTTGCACCGTCGCCGGTTGCGCCCAAAACGGCCGTTCCGAATACGACGCCGGGACTCCCGCCGAATGCCGTGACGACGATGACGCCGCCAGGGCAGCCCGCCGGAACGACGACACATACCTAGTCCTCGGTCCTCGGTCGTCGGTCCTCGGATAGGATGCGTGGCCGTGCGGGTCGCGTTTTTTGGGACGCCTCAGTTTGCGGTTTCGGCTTTGGAGGCGCTTGCGGGCGCCCACGAGGTTGTACTCGTTGTCGCGCAGCCTGATAAGCCGTCCGGGCGCGGGATGGAAGTGAAGCCGCCGGCGGTGGCGGTGCGCGCGCGCGAGCTCGGGCTGCCGCGGATTCAGCCGGCGAAGGTGCGTGAGGCGATCGAGGACCTGCGGCGCTTGGCGCCTGACGTTGCGATCGTCGTCGCTTACGGAAAGATCCTGCCGGCGGCGCTGCTGGAGATCCCGAAGCACGGATTCCTGAACATCCACGGCTCGATCCTGCCGCGATGGCGCGGCGCGGCGCCGATCCAGCGCGCGATCGAGCACGGCGACTCGGAAACGGGCGTGACGATCATGCGCGTCGACGAGGAGCTCGACCACGGTCCGATGCTCGCGATCGCGAAGACGCCGATCGGTCCGGACGAGCACACGCCGTCGCTGGCCGCGCGCCTCTCGACCATCGGCGCCGAGGCGCTGCTGGATGTCCTCGGGCGCCTCGAATCGATCGAGGAGACGCCTCAGGATCACTCGCTGGCGACAGTCGCGCCGAAGATCGAGAAGGCGGAAGGCGAAATCGACTGGAACGCGAGCGCGAAATCGATCTACGACAAGTTCCGCGCGTTCGATCCGTGGCCGGGCGTTTTCACCAAAGACGGGCTGAAACTCATCGACATCAAACCGGCCACTGGCGACTGGCCACCGGCCACGATCATCGCCATCGATGACGGCGTGACCATCGCCTGCGGCTCGGGCGCGATTCGCGTCATTACGATGCAACGGCCCGGGAAGCCGCGGGCGGCGGCGGGCGACGTTGCGCGCGGTCTGCAGTGGCGCGTCGGGACGCGCCTGCCGTGAACGAGCGCGCACGGGCGCTGGCGCTCCTGCGACGCATCGAGCGGGAGTCGCTCTTCGCCTCGTACGTTCTCGCCGGCGAGTCGGGATTCGTCCGCACGCTCGTTCTAGGCGTCCTCCGCTGGCGCTCGCGCCTCGACTTCGTGATCGAGACGCTGGCGAAGCGGTCGATCGAGCCGGAGATCCTCGACGCCCTCCGCCTCGGCGCGTATCAGCTTCTCTACATGGACGTCGCGCAGTACGCGGCGGTCGGCGAGACGGTGGAGCTCGCGCCGAAGCGCGCGCGCGGATTCGTGAACGCGATCCTCCGCCGGATCACGCGCGGCGACGTCCCCGAGCCGCGCGACCTCGCGACGCGGACGGCGCATCCGCCGTGGCTGATCGAACGGTGGACGCGGTTTTATGGTGCGGAACGCGCTGCGAAGATCGCGGAGGCGAATCAGGAACTGTCGTATCCCGATGTCCTGGCGTTGACCGATGAGGCGCCGCCGGACGCCACGCCTTCGACGCTCGTCGATCACGTTTACCGGCTGCGCGGGTCGTCCGCGGAGCTCGATCGCGCCAAGTTCTGGCCGATGGACGAAGGGAGCGCCGTCGTCGCGTCGATCGCCGCGTCGCACGGCGATGAGGTGCTCGATCTCGCCGCGGCGCCGGGGAGCAAGACGCTGTACATGCGTCGCGCCGGCGTGCGCGTTGTGAGCAATGACATTTCGATCACGCGGCTGCTGCCGCTGGCGAAGCGCGGCGGTCCGAGCGTCGTTTCCGATGCGCGGCGCCCCGCCTTCAAAACGACATTCGACGTGGTCCTGCTCGACGCCCCCTGCAGCGCCACGGGCACGATTCGCAAGAACCCGGAGATCAAGTGGCGTCTCCGGGAAAGCGACCTTCCGGCGTTCGCCGCCATGCAGCGCGAAATGCTGACCGCGGCGCTATCGCTCGCGCGGAAGCATGTCGTCTATTCGACGTGCTCCCTCGAGCCGGAGGAGAACGACGACGTCGTCGCGTCGACCGGCGCGCGGATCGAGAGGGACGTTTTGCGCCTGACCCCCGAATCAGGCGCCGACGGATTCACCGCGCACGTTCTCACGCGATAGAGTTCGCGCGCTCATGCCGCGCGACCTGGTCATTGGAAACGGCTGCCTGCTCGTCGGGTTCGACGCCCAGTACCGCCTTGCCGACTTCTACTTCCCGCACGTCGGGATGGAGAACCATTCGGCGTCGCCGTTCCGCTTCGGCATCTGGGCGGACGACAAGATCTCGTGGGTCGAGGAGGCGGCATGGCGGAGGGAGATCACGTACCTCCGCGACACGCTCGTCGGCGACGTCACGTGCGAGCACGCCGCCCTGCAGTTGCGCCTCCGCTGCCACGACACCGTCGACACCGACGCGAACGTCTACCTCCGCAAAATCGTCGTCCGCAACCTCGGCGACGCGCAGCGGACGATCAAGCTCTTCTTCCACCACGACTTCAACCTCTACGGGAACGCGATCGCCGACACGGCGTACTTCGACCCGCAGAGCGGCGCGATCGTGCACTACAAGGCGAAGCGCTACCTCCTCATCAACAGCGACGCCGGCATCCCGGAGTACGCGTGCGGACGCAGCGGTATCGGGGGCGCCGAGGGGACGTGGAGGGACGCGGAGGACGGCGCGCTGTCGATGGAGCCGATCGCGCAGGGGGCGGTCGACTCGACCATCGGCATCCCGGTGACGCTGGAGCCGCACGGCTCGCAGACGATCAACTACTGGATCTGCGCGGGGAAACGATACGGCGAGGTGCGCGAGCTCGACCGGCGCGTTCGCGAGGAGACGCCGGCGCGGATGATGGCGCGGACCGCGTCGTACTGGTACACCTGGGTCAACAAGAACGACGATTCGTTCGGCGACCTGCCGGACGAGCTCGTGGAGCTCTACCGCCGCTCGCTCCTCGTCATCGCCACGCAGTGCGACCGCAACGGCGCCGTGATCGCGGCGAATGACTCCGACATCCAGTGGGGCCACAACGATCACTACTCGTACATGTGGCCGCGAGACGCCGCGTTCGTCTGCGACGCGATGGACCGCGCCGGCTACACGGAGCTGACGCGCCGTTTCCTCGTCTTCGCCGAGAAGATCATTCACGAGAACGGCTGGTTCCTCCACAAGTACAACCCCGACGGCACGCTGGCGTCGCTGTGGCACCCGTGGGTCCGCGACGGCAAGCCGCAACTGCCGATTCAGGAGGACGAGACGGCGCTGGTGATCTGGCTCGCGCGGCGGCATTACGACCGGACGCGCGACCTCGACCTGCTTCGCAGCGTCTACCGGCGCCTGGTCGTGCAGCCGGCGGAGTTTCTCGTCTCGTTCCGCGATTCCGAGACGCACCTGCCGAAGCCGAGCTATGACATTTGGGAGGAGCGCCACGGCGTCTTCACGTTCACCTGCGCCGCGGTCATCGCGGGTCTCGAAGCGGCATCGACGATCGCGAACCTCTTCAACGACGCCGAGCGCCGTGACCGCTACGCCGCGGCCGCGCAGGAGGTGCGCGACGCGACGTTGCAGCACCTCTTCATGCCTGAGGCGAAGCATTTCGCGCGCGGTCTGATATCAACCGACAAAGGCCTCGAGCTCGACCCGGCGATCGACATCTCGGTCTTCGGCATCTTCTACCTCGGCGCGTTCGCTCCCGGAAGCACCGCTGTGGAGTCGACGATGCGGGTCGCGCGCGAGAAGCTCGAGGTCCAGACGGAGGTCGGCGGCTTCGCGCGTTACGTGGGGGACGCCTACCACCGCATCAGCGAAGAGACGGGCCGCGTGCCGGGGAATCCGTGGATCCTCGGGTCGCTCTGGTTCGCCGAGTACGCGATCGCGACCGCGACGCGCGTCGAAGAGCTGCAGACGGCAATCGACATCCTTTCGTGGATCCGGTCGAAGGCGCTCCCGTCGCTGATCCTGCCCGAGCAGGTCGATCCGTACGACGGTTCACCGCTGAGCGTGGCACCGCTGACGTGGAGTCACGCACAGCTCGTTTCGGTCGTACGCGGCTACCTCGCCGCGCGCGGAAAATGATCTATCCTAGATTTGGAAACAGGAGGAGTCGATGGCAGGGAAGGCCGACGTCATCAACGCCATGTCCGATCAGGCGGGCATCTCGAAGAAAGAGGCCGCGGACGCGTTCGATGCATTCGTGAACTTCATCGCCGACTCATGCGGCCGCGGCGAGCGCTGCACCGTTCCCGGCCTCGGCACGTTCTCGGTGTCCGATCGCAAGGCACGCGAAGGACGCAATCCGCGGACGAAAGAAAAGATCACGATCCCGGCGTCCAAGAATGTCCGCTTCAAGGCAGGCAAGGACCTGCGCGACTCCCTCAACACGCCGAAGAAGTAGTGCTCACGCAACCCACGGCCGCGGCATGAACAACTCGGTGTACAGCTTCATGGCGTAGCGGTCGGTCATTCCCGCGATGAAGTCGATGGCGAGGCGTTCGACGGGATCCTCTTCGCTGCGCGTCAGGAACTCGTCGGGATGCGCCACCACGTACTCGAACAACGCCGTGAGCACCTGCTGCGCCTTCGTCGTCTCCCGCCGCACCGCTTCGCTGAAGTACATGTGCTCGAACATGTAGCTTCGCAGCGCTTCGAGCGCTTCGAGCACTTCGCGCGACATCGTGATCGCCTCGTAGTCGTTTGCGAGCGTCGACGTGATGACGTCGCGGACCATCCGGTCGATGCGGTTCGTGCCGGTCTCGCCGAGGATCTCGCGGATCGGCTGCGGGATGTCGGAGTTGGCGATGATCCCGGCGCGGACGCCGTCGTCGATGTCGTGGTTGACGTACGCGATGATGTCGCTGATCCGGACGATGTCGCCTTCGAGCGTCAGCGCGCGTGACTTCGGACGCGTGCGCAGCAGCTCGCCCTTCTCGCCCTTCGAGTGCTTGAGGATTCCGTCGCGCACCTCGACCGTGAGATTCAGGCCGCGCCCGTCGTTCTCGAGCTTCTCGACCACGCGGACCGACTGGCGGTAGTGATCGAAGCCGCCGCGAACCAGCTTGTTGAGCGCCGCTTCGCCGGCGTGGCCGAATGCGGAGTGGCCGAGGTCGTGGCCGAGGGCGACGGCTTCGGTGAGGATCTCGTTGAGGCGGAGCGACTTCGCGATCGTCCGCGCGATCTGCATCACTTCGAGGACGTGCGTGAGGCGCGTGCGGTAGTGGTCGCCCTCGGGAGCGAGGAACACCTGCGTCTTGTGCTTCAGGCGGCGGAACGCCTTGCAGTGGATGATGCGGTCGCGGTCGCGCTGGTAGGCAGGACGAAGATCGTCTTCCGGCTCCTCGCGATCGCGCCCGCGCGTCTCCGCGCTCTTCGCCGCACGCGGCACGAGCGTCTCGTATTCGATCTTCTCGAGGAGGTGGCGGATGTCCATCGCTTCATTGTGTCATTCCGAGCGTAGCGAGGAACCTGGGGGGCGGGAGGCGCGCTACTCGTGCCGCCGCACCGCCCAGGTTCCTCGCTACGCTCGGAATGACACGAGCTACAGTTCGAGCTCCAGGTACTTGGTGCCGTCGACTGGATTGTGGCGGTAGGGAGCGATGGAATGGAAGCCGAGCGATTCGTAGAGGGCGAAGGCCTTGGTCATCATCGGCAGCGTGTCGAGCCGCATGCGCGTGTAGCCGCGGCGCCTCGCCTCTTCGATGACGCCGACGGCGAGCGCGCGGCCGGTGCCGAGCCCGCGAAACGCGGGGCGGACGTAGAGCCGCTTCATCTCGCAGGTGATGTCGCTGATGTGCCGTAGCGCCACGCAGCCCGCGACGTCGTCGCCGCTCCGCGCGATGAGGATGCGATCGTAGAACGTCGCCAGCGATTCGAGCTCCTTCTCGAAATCCTGGAACGACAGATCGACGCCGATGCCCGCCGCGTATTCGCGCAGCAGTTCGCGAACGACGTCGTAGTCATCCGCGGGAGCGATCTTGATCACGCCAGCAGCTCGCCTCGAAAGATGGTGATGGCACGGCCGCCGAGCTTCACGCGATCGCCGGCGAGGCGCACGTGAACGACGCCGCCGCGCGCCGATGCCTGGTAAGCGGTCATCTCGCTCTTGCCGAGCTTCTTCGCCCAGTACGGCGTCAGCGCGCAATGCGCCGAGCCGGTGACCGGGTCTTCATCGACGCCGGAGCCGGGAGCGAAGAAGCGCGAGACGAAGTCGAAGCGCGGATCGGACGAGCGGGATGTGACGATGACGCCGCGCACCGGAATCGTCCGGAGCCGCGCGTGATCGGGATCGAGCGCGCGTAGCTCGTCCTCGGTCGCGACTTCGATCAGGTAGTCGAACTGGTTGCGTCCGACGTATATCGGCTTTACGCCTAGCGACTCGATCAGCAGCGGCGGCGCTTCGGCCGGCTCTTCGGCCTTCGCCGGAAAATCTAGCTCGATCAGGTCGCCGCTGCGCGTGGCGGTCAGCAGGCCGCTGAGCGTGTGGAACCGCGCGTCGGTCTCCAGCACCCGCTCTTCCCACAGCGCGTGCGCGCTCGCGAGCGTCGCATGCCCGCAGAGTGCGACCTCGACCGCCGGCGTGAACCATCGCAACCCGAAGCCGTCGGCGTGGTGGAGCAGGAACGCCGTCTCGGAGAGGTTCATCTCCTTCGCGACGTTCTGCATCCACGCGGCATCCCGCTCGCGGTCGAGGATGCAGACCGCGGCGGGATTCCCTTTGAACGCAGTGTCGGCGAACGCGTCGACCTGGAGCAGCTTCACCTAGATTCCCGGAACCTTCGGAGCCTTCCAATAGAGCAGCCGCACGACCACGAAGCCGATCACGATCATGCCTGCCGCGCAGATGTCGTGGTACGGATTCGAGTACATGGCGAAGTAGTGGTTGCTGATCATGAAGAAGACCAGCGGGACCGACATGTAAGTGTTGTGGCGCGAGCGGAGGCCGGCAGTCGTCACGATCGGGTCTGTCGCGGCGAGCGGATTGCCGTCCTTGATCGCGGTGAGGATCTTTTTCTGGTACGGCCAGATGATCATCCAGACGTTCAGGGCCATGATTGTTCCGAACGTCGCGCCGCCATGGATGTAGAGCGCGCGGCCGCTGTAATGGCCAACGCATTCGAGGAGATACCAGACGCCGGCGTAAAGAACGAGGCAGATTGCGGCACCGACGACTTTGTTCGCCAGCGACTTCATGATCGCGTTGTAGATCACGAAACCGACCGCCCATGAGATCAGCGTGATCGCGAGCCAGAGCCACGGATTGTTGTCGGTGTGCAGGTCGTCGAAGAGGACCTTCTTCTCTTGGTAGTAAACGATCCCGGCCAGGAGAATACCCGTAATCCAGGTCCATGCCGCTCCCCATCGGAACCAGAAAAGCGCCCGCGGCTGCAGCTCGGGATTGACGGCACGCTTCGTCGGACCGTCGATCTTCCCTTGAAACGGTCCGTTGACGAAGTTGAAGAAGTAGAGGAGGCCGATCCACGTGATGCCCGCGACGATGTGGGCCCAGCGGAAGAAAAGGTTGAGCACGTCGTTGATCTGTGGGTTCATATCATCACCTCACCATTCGAGGGATTATATGCGGATGGAGAAGAGCGAGTTCGCTGATCGGGTCATCATCGTGACCGGCGCATCGAGCGGCATCGGCCGCGCTACCGCTGAGTTGTTCGCGCGCGAAGGGGCGTTGGTCGCGATCTTCGCGCGATCGGCGGAGAAGCTCGCGCAGATGGAAGGCGATCGTGTGCTCGCGGTGCCGGGTGACATCGCAAACGAGGCGGACGTCGAGCGCCTCTTCTCCGAGGTCGAGTCGCGATTCGGCGACTGCGACGTGCTCGTGAACAACGCGGGCACGACCGACGTCGCGCGGCTCATCGACACGACGCCCGATCGGTGGGACCGCATGTTCGCGGTGAACGTACGCGGCGCGTACCTTGCCACGCGGCGTGCGCTGCCGGCGATGGTGGCGCGGAGAAGCGGCGCGATCGTGAACGTCGCGTCGATCTCGGGCGTGATCGGACCGGAGAAGTTCCCCGGCTTCGTTTCGTACTGCGCGTCGAAGGCGGCCGTGATCGGGATGACCGAGGCGCTGGCGGTCGAGGTGCGCGACGCGGGCGTGCGCGTGAACTGCGTCAGCCCCGGCTCCGTAGATACTCCGATGTGGGCCGAAGTGAGTGGCGGCGCGCCGGCGTCGATGACGCCGGAGGAGATCGCGCAGGCGATCCGGTTCCTCGCCTCATCCGAATCGCGGCCGATGAATGGACAGAATCTGAATGTCTGGTGAGCGTTTTCGGATGTTAGACGCGGACTATCGTCCGACGTGGGCCGAGGTCGATACCGCGGTGTTCTCGCGCAACATCGACGCGATCGTGCGGCGATTG
The DNA here is from genome assembly GCA_036003305.1 of Thermoanaerobaculia bacterium. Lineage (GTDB taxonomy): Bacteria > Acidobacteriota > Thermoanaerobaculia > Gp7-AA8 > Gp7-AA8 > DASXHZ01. The sequence continues at coordinate 7,617 of DASYSN010000238.1, read as the reverse complement.
CCGGAACGCGCGCGCCTCGTCGCGGTGCTGAAGGCGAATGCGTACGCCCACGGCGCGGTGGAGCTCGCGCGCGTTTGTGATCCGGACCGCGTGGCGATGATCGCGGTGGCGCTGCTCGAAGAAGCGCTGCAGCTCCGGCGTGCCGGGATCGCGCTGCCGGTCATCGTCTTCGGGCCGGTCGATGCGCGCGGGGTCGTTGCGGCAGTCGACAACGACATCACCCTCGGCGTCACCGGCCCCGAGGAACTGGCGGCGGCATGTGAGGTCGCGCAGTCGCGTGACGTGCATGTCCACCTGAAGCTCGACAGCGGCATGGGGCGGATGGGAGTTACGGAGAGCGAGCTGCCCGAAGTGGTGGAACGAATCCGCGCCACGCCGCGGCTGCACGTCGACGGCATCTACACGCACTTCGCCAGCGCCGACGAAGATCCGGAGTTCACCGAGGAGCAGATCGAGCGCTTCGACCGGATGCGAAAGACGATCGACGCGCCGCTGCATCACTTCGCGAACAGCGCCGCGACGCTGCGCGGTCTCGTACGACCGGGCGACTTCGCGCGCGTGGGAATCGCGCTCTACGAAGCCGTCATGCGTTGGCGGACGGAGATTGCACGCCTCAAGACCCTCCCTCCCGGCCATGCCATCGGCTACGGCACGACGTTTCACACCTCGCGCGAGAGTCGTATTGCCACTTTGCCGGTCGGATACGCGGACGGATTCAACCGCCTGCAGTCGAACAATGGGACGGTTCTCGTTCGCGGCCAGCGGGCACCGATCGTCGGCCGCGTGTCGATGGATCTGGTCACGATCGATGTGACAGACGTCCCCGGCGCCGCTCTCGGCGACGAGGTGGTTCTCCTCGGCGACGGCATCACGGCCGACGAGATCGCGGCGCGCACCGATACAATCTCGTACGAAGTGTTCTGCAGCATCAGCGCGCGTGTGCCGCGCGTCTATCGATGAGTCAACTGTTCGACCGTATCGGCCGCGCGTTCATCGGCCTGTTCGAAAGCACGGGAATCTGGTTCTCGATGCTGTGGCGGACCATCACGTGGGCGGTCCGCCGGCCGTTCGAGGTCAACGAGTGGTTTCGCCAGATGGTCCGCCTTGGCGTCGACTCCATCCCGGTCGTCTTCCTCACCGCCATGTTCACCGGCATGGTGCTGGCGCTGCAGACCTACAACGGCTTCCAACGCGTGCACGCGGAGAACTTCGTCGGCAGCGTCGTGGCGCTCGCGATGTTGCGCGAGTTGTCGCCGGTGCTCGTCGGCCTCATGGTCACGGGACGCGTCGGCTCGTCGATGGCCGCCGAGATCGGGACGATGCGCGTCACCGAACAGCTCGACGCGCTCGAAGCGCTCGCCACCGATCCGGTGCACTACCTCTTCGTGCCGCGCGTGATTGCCGGCATCGTCATGCTCCCGTTCCTCGTCGTCCTCGGCGACGCCCTCGGGATCGGCGGCGGCTACCTCGTCGCCGTGAAGCTGATGGGTGCGAATCCGGTGGTCTACGAGAGCAATACTTACCAGTACCTCCAGATGAACGACATCTGGAGCGGCCTGATCAAGGCGGCCGCTTTCGGATTGATCCTCACCCTCACCGGATGCGTGCGCGGCTACTACACGACGGGCGGCGCCGAGGGGGTTGGACGCTCCACGACGGACGCGGTCGTGAGTGCGTCGCTCATCATCCTGCTCAGCGATTTCTTCCTGACGAAGCTCCTCTTCTGACCATGATCTCGCTACGACACGTCTACAAAGCCTTCGGCGAGAAGCAGGTGCTCGTCGACATGTCGATCGAGATCGCGCGCGGCGAGTCGGTCGTGATCGTCGGCGGGTCGGGGACGGGCAAGAGCGTCACGCTCAAACACATCATCGGCCTGCTGAAGCCCGACAGCGGCGACGTCATCATCGACGGACAGGACATCGTCCACATGCCGCCGCTGGAGCTGAATCAGTTCCGCCGCCGCTTCGGCATGGCGTTCCAGGAAGGGGCGCTCTTCGACTCGATGTCGGTCTTCGAGAACATTGCGTTCCCTCTGCGGCGGCACACGAAGATGACCGAAGCAGAGATTCACGCGCGCGTGGAGGAGTGCCTCGAGGAAGTGCACCTGCACGGCGTGGAGGACAAGCGGCCTTCGGAGCTGTCGGGCGGCATGCGGCGGCGCGTCGGTTTCGCGCGCGCGATCTCGCTCCAGCCGGAGATCCTGCTGTTCGACGAGCCGACGACCGGACTCGATCCCGTGATCAGCGACGTCATCGCGGAGCTCATCCGTGAGATGGACGTGAAGCTGGCGACGACCACCGTCACGATCACGCACGACATGAAGGTCGCGTTCAAAATTGCCGATCGCGTGGCAATGCTTTACCGCGGCCGGATCATCGAGGACGGCACTCCGGAGCAGTTCCAGGCGTCGAAGAACCCGATCGTGCGGCAGTTCATCGAGGGAAGGGCCGAGGGGCCGCTGACCGCAAGCGCGGAAGAATAAAAAAAGGGCGCGCTACACGCGCGCCCTCACATCGAGAGAGTTCGAATCCACCTAGTCCTTGCGCATCCGCTTGTGCGTCTTGGTCGTGGTGGTGGGAGCCGGTGTTTCCTCCGGAGCGGGCGCCGAGCTCACTTCAGGCGCCGGCGCAGCCGGGGTCTCGACGGTGGTGGTGGAGCTGGTCATCGGAACCGTCGTGGTGGTCGTCTCCGTCGTGGTGGTCGTCTCCGTGGTGCTCGGAGCCGTCACAACCGGGGTCGTTTCGACGGCCGGAGTCGTCGTCTGTGCCTCGGTGTAGGTGACGTCGCTCGAGCCGGTCGCGACTGACTTCGGCGTGACGTTCACGTTGGTGTTGGTGCCGACTGCCGACGAGTTGCCCGTGCCGGGCGCGGCGCTCGAGGTGTAGGCAGCGCCGGTGCTGTCGACTTTGACCGGTCCAGGCATCGGCGTCACTGTGCTGCTCGACGCCGTGGTGGCCGGCTGATTCTCATTGATGCGGCCGTAGTCGTTGTCGGAATTCAGTGTGTTGTCGTGGTGGGCGCAAGCACTCGCAAACGCGAGCATTCCCGCGAATGCCGTCGCGGTGGCGGTTTTTTTGAGGATCGTTCGAACGTTCATCTCCATGACTCCTTGTCTAGTTGAGCCAGCCTGCATTGCGTGGCTTCATGACCGAGTAGAGCAATGGGAATGCCGAGTTGTTACTCTGTCGCGCATGCAGGTCTGGTCCGTGACCGAGCTGATCCGGCAAATCAACCTCGATCTATACCGATATAGCGACCTATCGGTGGAGGGTGAGGTGACCAACTTCACACGTGCGTCGTCGGGTCATCTTTACTTTACGATCAAAGACGCCCGCGCGCAGATGCGCGTGGTGCTGTTCGCGAGCAACGCGCGGTTTCTCCGCTTCCGCATCGAGAACGGATTGCAACTGATTGTTCGCGGACGGCTGACGATCTACGAAGGCAAGGGCGAGTTTCAGCTCAACGCTGTTGCAGCGGAGCCGGCGGGTCTCGGCGCTTTGCAACTCGCATTCGAGCAGCTCAAGAAGCGTCTCGCGGACGAGGGTTTGTTCGACGCGGCGCGCAAAAAGCCGCTCCCCGCGCTGCCGCAGCGCATCGCGGTCGTGACGAGTCCGACCGGTGCCGCCATCCGCGACATCCTGAATGTTCTCGGCCGACGCTACGAAGGCTTGCACGTGCAGATCTATCCGGTGCGCGTGCAGGGGACGCCCGCCGCGCGCGAGATCGCCAGCGCCCTCAAGCACCTCGCCCACTGGCACATGCACGACGTCATCCTCCTCGTCCGCGGCGGAGGCTCGCTCGAGGACCTCTGGTCGTTCAACGAGGAGATCGTCGCGCGCGCGATTGCCGCCTCGCCGATCCCGATCGTCTCCGGCGTCGGCCACGAGACCGACTTCACGATTGCCGACTTCGTCGCCGACCTTCGCGCGCCGACGCCGTCCGCCGCCGCGGAGATTGTCATCCGCGCGAAGAGCGAAATCTGCAACCAGGTTGACGCCGCGGTTCATCGCATACGACATCTCGTCGAAGGGAGGACGCGTGCGAAGCGCCACGAGCTGGAGCGGCGCCGCGTCACACTTTTCCGCATGCTCGACGCACATGCGAAGCGTCTCCGCCGTCGCCTGGCCGCGTGCGACGAGCCGCTCACAAAGTTCCCGTCGCGCTTCGAAAAAGCACGCCAGCGCCTTTCGTCGCTCAGCGCGCACCTCGAAGCGGTGTCGCCGCTGTCCGTTCTCTCGCGCGGCTACGCGATTGCCTTTTCGCGCACGCGCAACCGCCGCAAGCCGGTCCTCGACTCGAGCTCCGTTGCGATCGGCGAGCGGATCGAAGTGCAGCTCAAGAAAGGCGCGCTCCAGTGCTCCGTCGACGCCAAGACCCTCGGCATCGAAAGCGTCTGGCCTGACAAACCGCTGTCATCCTGAGCCGGCGTAGCGCGGCGAAGGAACCGGTGCTGAAACGAGTCATGCGTTCCAGCCACGCGTATCTGGGGCGCGCTTCTCGTTTCAGCACCGGGTCCTTCGCCGTCTTCGCGGCTCAGGATGACAGTAGTATTTGCGCAGATGGCGGCCCCTAACGAATTCGAACAATCCTTCCAGCAGCTCGAGTCAATCGTCCGGCGGCTCGAATCGGAGGAGTTGCCGCTCGACGAGTCGCTGCAGTTGTTCGAGGAGGGGATCCGCCTCTCGCGCTTCTGCCATCAGCGGCTCTCCGAGGTCGAGAAGAAGATCGAGTTGATCCTCGCCGACGCGAAGGGCGAGCCGCGCGTCGAGCCGTTCGAGGCGGACGACGAGGGCGAAGACGCCGCGGACGAATTGCCGGAATGACGCTCGACGACTACCTGCGCGAGAAACGCGCGCTCGTCGACGCCGCGCTCGATCGCCATCTGCCTCCCGCCGACACGCCGCCGCGCGTGATCCACGAAGCGATGCGTTACGCCGTTCTCGGCGGCGGCAAACGCATTCGCCCGATCCTCGCGATCGCGGCGGCCGAGGCGTGCGGCGCCGATGCGACGCCGTTCCTGCAGCAGATCGCGGCGCTGGAGCTGATCCACACCTACTCGCTCGTGCACGACGACCTGCCTGCGCTCGACAACGACGACCTCCGCCGCGGCCGCAAGACCACGCACGTCGTCTTTGGCGAGGCGATGGGCATCCTTGCCGGCGACGCGCTGCTGACCGAGGCGTTTTCGTGGCTGTCCGCGCCGGGCGGGAACTTGAGTGCGATCCATGAAGTCGCGGTCGCGGTCGACTCGAAAGGAATGATCGGCGGGCAGGTGGCCGACGTCGAACAGACCGGATCGGCCGAGCACACGCTCGAGCTCCTTCAATTCATCCACGAGAACAAGACCGGCAAGCTCCTCACCGCCTCCGTCGTCCTCGGCGGCATCCTCGCCGGCGCGGACGACGAAAAGATTGCCGCGCTGCGACGTTTCGGCCACGCGACCGGCCTCGCCTTCCAGATCGTCGACGACCTGCTCGACATCGAAGCCGACGCTGCGACCCTTGGCAAGACGGCAGGCAAGGACGTCGCGCAGGGAAAACTTACCTATCCGGCCCTCCTCGGCGTCGACGCCGCTCGTGCGGAAGCGCAGCGTCTGCTGGGAGTTGCGCTCGAAAACGCTGATATAGTCGCCGGTCCGGCCACGAACTATCTGGCGCCGATCGCGCGTTACATCTGCTCGCGAAACTCATGACGCGACTTCTCGACAGCATCAACACTCCCGCCGACCTGCGCAAACTCGATCGTAAACAGCTCCCGCACGTGGCGCAGGAGATCCGCGACACGATCATCGACGTGGTGTCGAAAGTCGGCGGCCATTTCGGCGGCAACCTCGGCATCGTCGAGCTGACGCTAGCGCTGCACTATGTCTTCGACACGCCGCGCGATCAGATCGTGCTCGACACCGGGCACCAGTCGTATCCGCACAAGCTGATCACCGGCCGTCGTGAAACGTTCCCGACCATCCGCCAGCACAACGGCATCTCCGGCTTCTGCAAGCGGGAGGAGTCGGAGTACGACGTCTTCAACGCCGGCCACGCCTCGACCTCGATCTCGGCGGCCCTCGGCATCGCGGTCGCCCGCGACTTCCGCAAAGAGGATTACCGCGTGGTCGCCGTCATCGGCGACGGCGCGCTCTCCGGCGGCCTCGCGCTCGAAGGCGTCAACCAGGCGGGCCACCTCAAACGGAAACTGATGATCGTCCTGAACGACAACGACATGTCGATTTCGACGAACGTCGGCGCGATGTCCGGCTATCTCAACTCCATCATCAAGGGCCAGCGCTACAACCAGGCGAAGGACCTCGCGAAGGGCGTCATGGACCGCATCCCCCTGATCGGCGGGAAGCTCCACGGCCTCGCCCACGACATGGAAGCGGTGCTCAAGAACATGGTCGTCCCCGGGACGCTGTTCGAGGAGCTCGGCTTCCGCTACCTCGGCCCGTACGACGGGCACGACCTGAACTTCCTCATCGATCTGTTCGAGGAGAACAAGGACTACAACGGCCCGCTCCTGATTCACGTCATCACGAAGAAGGGGAAGGGCTACACGCCGGCGGAGGACAAGCCGATCTGGTCGCATGGCGTAACGCCGTTCGACCGCGAGTCCGGCATCGTGAAGAAGTCCGACAAGCCGCAGCCACCGAGCTACACCGCCGTTTTCTCCGACGCGCTTGTCGAGCTGGCGAAGACGGATCCGAAGATCGTCGCGATCACGGCTGCAATGCCGGAAGGCACTGGCCTCGACAAGTTCGCGAAGGCGCTACCGGGACGGATGTTCGACGTCGGTATCGCCGAGGAGCATGCGGTCACGTTCTGCGGCGGCATGGCGACGCAAGGCATGAAGCCGATCGCGGCGATCTACTCGACGTTCCTGCAGCGCGCGTTCGATCAGGTCTTCCACGACGTCGCGATCATGGATCTGCCGGTCGTCTTCGCGCTCGACCGCGCCGGCATCGCCGGCCAGGACGGGCCGACGCACCACGGCATCTACGACATGGCGTACCTGCGCGTCTTCCCGAACATGGTCTGCATGGCGCCGAAGGACGAGAACGAGCTGCGGCACATGGTGAAGACCGCGTTCAACACCGGACATCCGACGTCGCTTCGCTATCCGCGCGGCAATGCGGTCGGGGTCGCGATGGACACGGAGATGAAGTCGCTGCCGGTCGGCAAGGGCGAAGTAATGCGCGAAGGCGCGGCCGCGACGATCTTCGCGATCGGCGTCGAGGTGTGGCCTGCGGTCGAGGCGGCGCAGATCCTCGCGAAAGAGAACATCGAAGTCGCGGTCGTGAACGCGCGTTTCATCAAGCCGCTCGACGACGAGTTGATCGCCCGCTTCTGCAAGCCGTATTCGAAGGTGATCACGGTCGAGGAAGGGTCGCTCGCGGGCGGCTTCGGCTCGGCCGTCATGGAGCGCACGCAGCAGCTCGGAATCGAGAACGTCGACTTCCATCGCATCGGCATTCCCGACGAGTACGTGCATCACGGCGCGCAGGAGATCCTCCGCGCGCAGTACGACCTGCACGCCGAGGGGATCGCGCGCCGCGTGCGCGAGTTCCTCGCCGAGACGATGCCGATTGCCGTCGGCAATGGCCGCGCGTAAGCGCCTCGACGT